>NZ_JBJACT010000053.1:0-25284 GCF_044778005.1 Mesorhizobium sp. IMUNJ 23033 | reverse complement strand
CAGGGATAACCCATGCGATGTCGGAGGCATCATAGCCTGCAAAGCAGATTGGGACCTTGTTCGCCGACCCCATCAGGGCCAGCAGCTTCGAACGGCTGCATGAACAGGCCGGACAGAAGACTGCACCCGACCAATGCGCCAGAACAACGAATTACCTCTTGCAATACGGGAGCCATCCACAGAGGACATCGCTCGTGCCGAGGCAAGAGGCGAGACGACGCCGACGTCTCGGCCAGTAGTCGACACTCATCGCGCTGATGAACCTCAATACCGTGTCACGTTTCGAGGCCAAGCGAGATCCGCAATCCGCCGACCGACTATACATCGAAATCGAAGCGACGCGGCCTGCCAATTCAGTACGCGATGCTTGGCTGTCCGATTCAGCGAAGGTGGACGTGCCCGTCGAGCATCTGCCTCTTCAATGTCGCGTATCGATCGCGAGATGTATTAGTCAATGGGAGGCGCTTGGACTCAAGTCACCGATCTCCACCAAATCACCGCTCAAAAAGGTCAGGCCGCGCCAGGCTGAGCCCGTGCACGGTGCGCAACACTTCGCGCAGATGCGCCGTCATGCGGGCGCCGGCCTGCTTGACCTCGCCGGTCTCTACCGCCTCGAGGATCGCCACATGCTGGGCCAGGAGCGTCTCGAGATGGCCGGGCTCGGGCAGGCTGAGATAGCGCACGCGGTCCATCTGCAGCTTGACCACCTGGATGACCCGCCAACTCTTCTGCAGGCCGGCCTCCTCGCACAGGCTGCGGTGGAACGCCTCGTCGAGCTCGAGGAACAGCTCGCGGTCGCCTTCCGCCACAGCTTTCGCCTGCATGGCGAGGTTGGCTCTGACTGTAGCGACGAACCCCTCCGAGCCATGCCCGGCCAGCCTCTGCACTACCGACACTTCGAGCGCCTCGCGAATGAACTGCGCTTCCTCGACGTCGCTTAGCCGGATCGGAGCGACGAAGCTGCCGCGCTGCGGCAGGATGTCGATCAAGCCCTCATCAGCAAGCCGGATCAGCGCTTCGCGCACCGGCGTGCGGCTGACGCCGAGCTGCTGGGCCAGATCCTGTTCGCTCAAGGCTTCGGACGGCAGCATTACCAGCGTGGTGATGGCACGGCGCAGCCGCTGGTAAATCTGCGGCGAGATCGGCATGCGGTTGTTGACCGGCTCCAGCGTCCGCGACGGCTCACGCTGGCCGGAGCTCCTCTTGGCAGCGTTACCTGAAAACCTGGTCTCCCCCGAAATCTTCCCCATGACGAATCCGTTCTGCGACTGCCACTGCGGCTCCGGTGATGACACTGCGCACACCGCAACTCAAGCGCCAAGGGACAATTCCGGCGTCATTGACATACTACCATGGTAGTGTGTATGACGCCATTCGGCTAGGGAGAGGAGCCGGCATGAAGATCACGGACATCAAAGCCACCACCGTCACCGTTCCGCTGGAAGCAGCATTGCGGCACAGCAACGGCACGCATTGGGGGCGCTTTGTCCGCACCGTGGTCGAGGTCGAGACCGACGAAGGCATCGTCGGCCTCGGCGAAATGGGCGGCGGCGGCGCTGGCGCCGAGCTGGCCTTCGCCGGTTTGAAGCCCTACCTCGTCGGTCACGACCCCTTCGATCTCAACCGCATGCGCTACGCCATCTGCAATCCGACGGCGTCGCTCTACAACAACCGCACGCAGCTCCACGCAGCGCTCGAATTCGCTTGCCTCGACATCATCGGCAAGAGGCTCGCCGTGCCGGTCTACCAGTTGCTTGGCGGGCGCGTGCGTGACAGCGTCGGCTTCGCCTCCTATCTGTTCTTCCGTTATGCCGACCACCGCAGCGGCAAGGGGGAGGTGCGTACCATCGAGCAATTGCTCGACCATGCCCGTGCCCTGAAGGCCGAACACGGGTTTTCCGCCCACAAGCTCAAGGCCGGTGTGTTTCATCCCGACTACGAGCTGGAGTGCTTCAGGGCGCTCGCCGCGGAATTCCCTGGCGACACGCTACGCTACGATCCTAACGCCGCCCTCTCGGTCGAAGAGGCACTGCGTTTCGGCCAGGCCATCTCGGACCTCAGGAACGACTATTTCGAGGACCCGACCTGGGGCCTGGCCGGCATGCGCCGCTTGCGCGAAAAGCTCTCCATTCCGCTCGCCACCAACACCATCGTCATCGATTTCGAACAGCTCGCCACCAATGTGCGCGATCCGGCCGTCGATGTGATCCTGCTCGACACCACTTTTTGGGGCGGCATCCGCGCCTGCGTGCGCGCCGCCCAGATCTGCGACACGTTCGGCCTCGGCATCGCGGTGCATTCCTCGGGCGAGCTCGGCATCCAGCTCGCCACCATGCTGCATCTTGGTGCCGTGCTGCCCAACCTCGTCTTCACCGCCGACGCGCACTACCACCATCTCGCCGACGACATCATCGTCGGCGGCAAGATGCGCTACGAGAACGGCGCCATCGCCGTGCCGGAGGCGCCGGGCCTCGGCGTCGAACTCGATCGCGACAAGCTCGCAACCTATGCCGAGCTCTACCGCTCGCTGGGCGGCTATGCCTATGACCGCGATCCCGGCCGTCCGGGCTGGTATCCGCTCTTACCCAACACCAATTTCGCCAACCATCGAGACGCCGCCGTGCCCGATCTCGGGCTGGGGTGATTTTTTCGTTCGAAATGGTCGGCGGGAGGACGCTATGACCGCCGCCGTCTTCGTTACTAAAGTTCTCTTCCTTGATCCGGGGTTCAGGTCCTCCTTGACCCCCTGCCTCGCGGCACCGGCGGCTGCTTTTGCTTTCAATGCCCGAAAACCAATGGCGACGCCAGGCGATCCCAGCGCCGCAGTATGCGCCTCGGTCACTCTGCAGTCAGAACAACCTTGACGCTTTGGGAGCGGTCGGCGGCGAGGCGGAAGGCCTCGGGCGCGGACGAAAGGACGCGTTCGGCGGTAACCAGCTTCAAGACGTCGACTTCTCCATCGACGATGAGAGCGACCGCCTGATTGAATTCGGCGTCGAAACGGAATGACCCCTTCAGGTCGATCTCTTTGGCCATGACGGCGTTGGCCGGTACCGGGATCTGGCCGCCCGGCAGATTGCCGACCTGGACGACGACGCCGCCGCGCCGGACGCTGGCGATCGCCGCGGTGAGGCCGGTCGCGGTGCCTGAAATTTCGAAAGCAATATCGAATGGTCTGTCGGCGGCAAGCGCCTTGAGTTCGGCATCTCCGCCGGAAAGATCGATCGTCTGATCTGCACCCAGCCGGGTGGCGAAGGCGAGCGGCGCCGCGGCTATGTCGGCGACAGTTATCCCGCCGCAGCCTTTGAACCTGGCCGCGAGCATGGTGAGAAGTCCGATCGGCCCGGCGCCGAAGAGGATGGCATTCCTGTCAGCGATCGCGCCGGCTCGCGCCACTGCGTGCAGGCTGACGGCGAGCGGCTCGGCGAGCGCCGCCGCTTGATATGCCACATGCTGCGGGATCTTGACGCATTGCGCCGGCGTGGCGTCGAAGACGCTGGCGAACCCCCCTTGCATATGCGGCGTCCTGGAAGCCGAACCCATGAAGTAGATGTTCTCGCAGAGATTGGCGCGGCCTTCGGCGCATCGCGCACAGTGCCCGCACCACCGCGAGGGGTTGACCGCAACGCGGTCACCGATGGCAAGTCCGGACGCTGCTGCGTTGATCTCGACAATCTCTCCAGCAACCTCGTGACCGAGTACGAGCGGAGACGTGACGACGAAATCGCCGGTCCGCGCATGGCGAAAATAGTGCAGGTCGGAGCCGCATATGCCGCCAGCGCCGAAACGCACGCGCACCATGCCCGACGCAAGGGGTTCGAGCGGACGCTCCACCATGCGCAGGTCTTCGGGGCTGAACAACGTCGCGGCGATCACATTGCCGGTCATTTGATCAGTCCCATTTGTGTCGGCAGCCACAGCGTGATGGCCGGAATGAAGGTGATCAGGATCAGCGCGACCAGCAACGGCACGAGCCAGGGCAGGATCGCCATCGTCGTGCGCTCGACCGACAGCTTGGCGATCCGCGAGAGAACGAACAGCACCATGCCGAGCGGCGGATGCAGCAGGCCGATCATCAGGTTGAGCGTCATGATCAGGCCGAAGTGCACGGGGTCGATGCCGTACAGGACGACGATGGGCAACAGGATCGGCACGAGGATGGTGATCGCGGCGATGGTATCAAGAAAGCATCCCACCACCAGCATCAGGATGTTGATCAGAATCAGGAAAACCCATTTGTTCTCTGTCAGCGAGGTGATGAATATCGAGAACATCTGCGCCGCTTGGCTGACGGTTAGCAGCCACGCGAAGATCGACGCCGCGGTGACGATGAACAGAACCGACGCCGTCGTCTCAATCGTGTCGAAGCTGGCCTTGGCCAGCGTTGCGAAAGTCATCGTGCGATAGCGCACGAGCCCCAGGAACAGCGACCAGATGACCGCGGCCATGGCCGCCTCGGTTGGCGTGAACCAACCCATTGTCATGCCGCCGATCAGGATGATGGGCGTCATCAAAGCCATCACGGCGGAGAAGTCGAAATACCAGTCGCAGGCGATCAGAACCGCGAGAGCGATGCCGACGGAGATGTTGAGCGACAACCCGGCGCTGACCAATATGTAGACCAGGACCGGAAAGCAGGCGACGACCAGGATCTCGAGAGACGCGGCGCCGAGTTTGCGCAGTTCGAACGGCGTGTCGGAGCCCCAGCCGCGGCGATAGGCGAAGATGGCGACCGTCACCATCATCAGCACCGTCATGACGACGCCGGGCAGGATGCCTGCCATGAACAGCGCACCGATGGAGACGTTGGCCATCATACCGTAGATGACGAAGGGCAGCGACGGCGGAAAGATCGGGCCGAGCGTCGAGGATGCCGCGGTGACGCCGACCGCCGCCTCGACCGGATAGCCGTGGTCGCGCATGGCCTTGATCTCGATCGTGCCGATCCCGGCAGCATCTGCGAGGGCCGCGCCGGACATGCCGGCGAAAACCACCGATCCGATAATGTTTACCTGAGCGAGGCCGCCCTTCATCCAGCCGACAAGCGCCAGCGCGAACGAATAGATGCGCCCGGTGACGCCGGCGATGTTCATGAGATTGCCGGCAAAGATGAAGAAGGGCACGGCGAGCAGCGGAAAACTCTCGACGCCGGCGATCATGCGCTGCGCGGCGATGATGTCGGGCGCCACGCCGTAGAAGACGAGGTAAAGCAGCGACGAGACGGCCATCGACACGGCGACGGGCACACCGATTAGCATCAGGACGAGAAAGGCACCGATCAAAAGCAGCATCGCCTTACTCCCCCAACCCGTCGAATGCGGCGGGGCGCTCGAGCACCGAGTAGCCGCGGCGAACATTGCCGACGAACACCTGGACCCCGCGAAGCATCATCAGCACGAAGCCGGCGAACACGGAGTAGAAGACGATGTTGCGCGGCAGGTTGATCGTGACCATCCGCTCGCGGTGGACGATCCCGACATAGCGCCACAGAAGCCAGGACATGTAGGCGAAAAAGCCGATGGTGATCAGGTTCACCGCAAGCGCCAGATAGCGCCCGACCCGCGCCGGCAGATAGTGGTAGAGCACATCGACCTGGATGTGGCGCGACATGCGGGTGCACATCACGGAACCCAGAAACACGACGACGACAAGGCAGTTGATCGCGATCTCTTCGGTCCAGGCATAGCTGTTGTTGAGGGCATAGCGGGTGAAGAACTGCAGGAAGACGCAGAACGACATGCCCCAGAACACGGCGAGCGTCGCCCAGTCCTCGACTGCGTAGCGAGAGAGGTCGACGGGCGCGGTCTCCTCCTCGAAGGCATGCGCCAGTTCTTCGGCTGTCACCGGGTTGTGAATCTCTTCAGTCATCGGCATGGCTCCGGGTTGAACGACCTGCGCTGTCATTGTCCTAACCGGTCCGGACGCATATACGCCGGACCGGTTTGAAAGCGATTACTTGATGGCGCGGATCGCCTCCCAATCTGCCTTGCGGTAGCCGAACTCCTCGAACGTCACTTTTTCCATCACGTTCTTCTCGAAGTCGGCCCGATCGACTTCGGTCACGGTCAGGCCGCGGTCCTTGAAGGTCTGAACGAGGGCCTTCTCGCGATCCACGATGATCTTGGTGGCGCGCGCGGCGGCTTCCTGCATCACTTCGGTGAAGATCGCCTTGTCCGTGTCAGAGAGCTCGGCCCAGCGCGATTTCGACACGATCGTGTTGAGATGGTCGACGATATGACCGGTCAGGACGATGTGCTTCTGCACCTCGTAGAATTTCTTCGCGTCGATCGTCGTCAGCGGGTTTTCCTGTGCCTCGACCGTGCCCTGCTGCAGAGCCAGATAGACCTCGGCGAAGGCGATCGGCGCAGTGTTGGCACCGCAGGCGCGCGGCATTGCGAGGTAGGCCGGCACATCCGGCACCCGAATCTTCAGGCCCGCCATGTCCGCGCATTTCGCGATAGGCCGGTTCGAGGTGGTATGGCGCGTGCCGTAGTACGTCGTTGCTGTGATGTGATGGCCGGATGCTTCCTCGTAGCCGCCGGTCAGTTCCTTGTATTTGTCGCTTTTCGCGTAAGCGAGCAGGTGGTCGGCGTCGCGGAAGGTGAACGGAAAATAGGTCACCCCGATCGGCGGGAATTCGCGCGCCGCGAAGCTTGATCCGGAAATGATGATGTCGACCGTGCCCAGGGTCAGACCCTGATTGATATCGGCTTCCTTGCCGAGTTGGGACGCCGGAAACACGTCGATCGTATAGCGGCCGTCGGTGCGCTTCTTGATTTCTTCTGCCGCCCACACGGCCTCCGTGTGGAAGGGCTCGGACGTTTCATACACATGCGCCCATTTCAACGCTGTTTGTGCCGAGGCCGAAGCCATGGGCAGAGCGATCGTGACGATCGCGCAGAGCAGTGCGGTATACCTTGAAAACATCTTCATTCCTCCCTGTGATTGGACCGATGACGGCCGGATCTCCTCCCGGCCGGTTCTATTCCTCCGCAACCTCCATGGTTGCGGGGCTCTCACCGAAATTGCGTGAGAATCGAAGTTGCGACCGACGCAGATGCTCCTGCATCGCCGCCTTTGCCCTTTCCGGATCGCGCGCCGCAATTGCGTCGCGCACCGCGCGATGCTCTGCTGCGGCGGCCCGCCATGAGTCCTTGTTCTCGAAATAGCTCGAGAGACGTTCGAAATAGGGGTTCATGCGCTGGTCGAACATCTCACCGATAAAACGCACTAGCACCGCGTTGCCGAGGATGCCCGCCACCGTCGTATGGAATTCCCGGTCAAGCATGATGGTCGTCGTGGCGGGCAGGCTTATGTCGTCCATCCGGCGCAGCGCATCGTCCAGCAGATCGAGATCGGTCGGCCTAACCTGGAGAGCGGCTTCCGCGGCGATCGCACCTTCGATGAACTCCCGCGCCCGCAGCAGTTCGAACGGGCCTTCATCCGTTTCTGCGGCGAGTATTTCGGCGCGCGGCGGGGCAGTGACGTAGATGCCGGAGCCGACGCGAATGCGTATGCGGCCCTCAACCTCGAGCGCAATCAGCGCTTCACGGACCGTCGGACGCGAGATCCCCAACTGGTCGGCCAATTCCCGCTCCGTCGGCAGACGATCGCCAACGCCAAACTCGCCAGAGCCGATCAGCTGCCTCAGTTGATCGGCGACCTGTCGATAGAGCCGACGCGGCTCAACAGCCTGAATAGGCATCGCTCCCTGCTCCCGAAGTCGTCTTCGATCCAATTTGGTAAATTGGTCTGGCCAATTGACCTTTAGCGTGTGGGCAGCACGAGTCAAGTGCGATGTAAGGGTCTCATCGGTTTCCCTGATCGGTGTCAGAAGCGCTCCCGGCTTGATGTCATGGGTCGCCCACCTGATCCTCCGGGCGCGCCTTCATTGCCGTTTCGCTGTATCTGGACACAGAGGCTGCCCGTGCGGCGACTGGATGCGAAGATAGTCGCCGAGCTTGAGCGCCGTTGACAAAAGTGAAAGTCCGGAACTGGCGTGATGGAGGCATAGTGGGTCGCTAGGTTCGACTGTTCGACTGTCGCGGCACGATCGGGATGACTTCCGATTTTGGTCCACGAAAAATCCAATGAAATCAATGTTCCGGGCACACATTGATTTTGCAACAGAAAAATGCGCTACTTGGAAGTGACGGTACTTTTCAACGCGGTGTGGGGGACGTCGTTGAACGCCGCAAAGTGCGAACAATCGCCCGATTGGTCCCGATAGTTGGTGAAACCTCAAAATATTTTTTGCGGCGATTTTCCCTTTAAAATCAAAAGCATAACGTTTTGACGGGCCATGCGTCGGCTTTCGGCGCCGCAAGCAAGAAAAAACCCAGCTAGATCAATGGTCTAGCTGGGTCAAAAACAATCGAGTGGGAGTAGGGGGATACAAACGGCGGCGTTAGCGTAGCTTCGATGGCGACTTTCGCTGTCGAAAATTGTTTTCTTGTCCGTATCTCACTTCCGCTGAACTGGCATTCTCCATCTCCGATCTGGCAAGTCCGATCTGCGCCCATGTCCCCTATGAAGTAAAGACCTTTCAAAAAGAGAGAGCGCTACAGCGTAAAACGGCGTGCACAAAGGCGGGTCTGCTTCGCGCCTCAACGCGGCCATTGCGCTGACGACGCTCCAGATCCTGTAAGCGGTCATTGTTCATTGCCGCCCTTGGAGGCCGCTCCGCGAACTGACGCAAACGGGCACCTAGAGTGTGGTCATGCGCAGTGACTTCGACCGCACAGGAGTGTAGCCTGACAAGGCTTTCGCCAGCCCGAAGTTCGCTGTATGCCCCGCTTTCTTGCCGTCTACACCATGAAGCCCGAAGACCTTGCCCGCTTTCGCAGCCTGCCCAAGCCCGAGCAAGATGCGATTGATAGCGTCGGCTTGCAGCAGTGGGCGGACTGGGAGGAGAGAAATGCCGCACTCTTCCCTGATCGCGGCGGTATGGTCGGCAGAACGACGCGCGTTACAAAGGACGGCACCGCCGACGCCGTGAACCCTTTCTGCGGCTACATTGTCATCGAGGCCGATACCATCGAGGCTGCCGCCCGCCTGTTTGAGAACCACCCGCATTTCACCGTCTTCCCGGGAGACGGCGTGGATATCATGCCCTTCCTCACCGACCCTACGATGACTTGAAACTCCGCTTGCCGCTTTCTGATGTCAAAAGCCGTCTGTCCGCTGTCGGCCCAAGGGCAGTCGTTCCCTGATCCATGTCAGAAGCGCTCCCGGCTTGATGTCATGGGTAAGCGCACGAACGATTTCGCATTCGACATCATGCGTCGTCAGCGCCTTCGTGAACTCCGCGCGCATCCGATCGGTGCGACATGTCCCGCCAGGGAGAATCTGCCAAAAAATGCTTATAATGGGCAACCTCTATTCGCGCGGGCGTCCGCACTGATTCCATGCGGCAATCGCGCCGACCATCCTCGTGCGCCCTCGCGTCCCGCCGCAAGCCCGCGAAAGGGGTCAGCCATTCGCGGGTAGATTCTGTTCGAGTGGATGCGATCAGAGTCGCTCGGCCCGGACCTTCAGGATCTGGTACAGCACGGTTCGAATGCGCTGCCAAACGGTCAGTCGCTTGATCATGCCTTGCCCTCCTGTTCGTTGCCGATACGTCGGCTGCCCGTTCAGATGATCTGTGCCGCAAGTGCCACGCCAACCAATGAGGTGCCGACGCCTGCCGTGCGGATGGCCTTCGGCCAGCGCCGAAGCGTCAGGGCAGCCAACGCCCCGCTCGTGTGCAGAGCCGAAGTGGCGACCACGAAGCCAACCGCGTAGGCGATGCCGCTGACCGTCTCGGGAGTTTCGAGGCCGTGGGCATTGCCGTGGAAGAGCCCGAAAAGGGCAGCCAGCGACGCGGCCACCGCCAGAGGCAACGGTCTGGCGAGCGCCATAATGGCGCCGAAGACAACCAGCGACAAAGCGATGCCGGACTCAAGCGATGGCAAGCCAATCCCGGCGATGCCCAGCAGCGCGCCAGCGATCATCGTCGCGACAAAAAGCGACGGCACGACGACGATGGCTTTGCCGCCGGTCCGGGCGGCGATGATGCCGACGGCCATCATGGCAAGCAGATGGTCGATGCCGGCCAGCGGGTGTTCAAGGCCACTCATTAAGCCGTGGACATGAAAACCGCCGCTATGGGCGAAGGCCAATGACGGCGCGAGGACCGCGGGCACGGTCAGGGCAAGCCTGGACAAGGCTGCCGGGGTGAGCCTGCCGAGAATCAAAAGTGTTGTTTTCATCGTTCTGGACCTGTTTGAAAGGCGAGTGATCGGTTCGAAGCCGGGGCTCATTGTCCGGACCCTGGCATGGCGATCTGCGCGGCTTCGGATCTGTCGGCCAAAAACCGCGCCTGGCCAAAGTCGAGGGGTTTTTGCCCGGTGCCGTCATGGTAGACGAAGGCCAGGCGACGCCGGTGCGACGTCAGTTTCGCGGGCAGCGGGTGATAGGTGACGCCGCCACCGCCGATCAGCGGCATGACGGCGCCGACATCGACCATGTCCTGCGTCTCGACACGCAGAAGATGCAGCCGCATACCGTCGGCGGTTTCGCCGACGAACGGAATCCCGGCGAGACGCAGGAAACTGGAGGGGTCGGGCGCCCGCGCAAAGCCTTCGAGGAAGGCGATTTCGACGAGATCGAGATCCGTCGTCCGCGGGTCGGCAGGTTCGTGTGCATGGTCGTGCGGCAGATGCGGCGTCTGCCATTGCAACGGCTTGCCGGTCGGCCCGTTGTGGCCGACAGGGTGCGGATGGTGGTGACCATTCGGCCCGTGATGGTGGCCGTCGCCATGGTCATGGCCGTGGTGATGATGATCGTCGTGCATGGTCAAAAGCTCGTCGGCTTGTCGATGATGGATTTGTGCTTGCCGAGATTGCCGTGCGCGACCATCGAGCCGAGCGCCTCGACGACGACCCGCACGCCGAACAGCGCGGTGATGTCGGAGGTGTCGTAGGGCGGCGACACCTCGACCACTTCCAGTCCGCAGATGCCGGGCGCCGAGACGAGCCCGAGCAGCTTCAGCGCCTCGCGCGGCAGGAAGCCGCCGGGCTCCGGCCAACCCGTGCCGGGCACGAAACCGCAATCGATGCTGTCGACATCGAAGGAGATGTAGACCGCGTCGGTATCCTTCCATGCCAGTTCGAGCGCGATTTCCGCCGCCTTCTCCAGCCCCATCTGTTCGATGTCGGAAATCGTCAGCACGTTGGTGCCGCGCTTCCTCGCCTCGGCCACGCCATAGCGGGGCACCTGCCAGCCGCCGATGCCGAGCTGCACCAGATTGGTGGCCGAGACGTTCGGCAGGTTGGTCGCCCAGTACCACGGCGTCGTGTGCATGCGCTCGTCGAGATCCTTTTCCTGGATGTCGATGTGGCGGTCGAAATGGATGATGCCGATGCGCTTGGAGGTCACGTCGGCAATGCCGCGCACGCAAGGAAATCCGATCGAATGGTCGCCACCCAGCATGATCGGCAGCGCACCCGACGAAGCGACATGGCTGACGCCCTTGGTGATCTGGTCGAAGCTCTTTTCGAGATTGGCCGGAATCGTGAAAACGTCGCCGGCGTCACACAGTGTCATCTGCTCGCGCAGGTCGACACCGAGCTCGTAATTGTAGGGCGTGTAGAGCGCCGAGATGCGACGGATGCCTTGCGGACCGAAGCGGGTTCCCGGCCGGTAGGTGGTGCCGCTGTCGAAAGGAATGCCCATCACGGCTGCGTCATACCTGCCGACGTCGCGGACGTTCTCGACATAGGGCGCCTTGAGGAAGGTGTTGATGCCGGCGAAATGCGGCAGCTCACCGCGTGCGAATGTCGGGATCGATTTGTCGATGATCGAATCCGATCCGGGCAGGCCCATATCCAGCGCCCATTTCTGTTCCTTGCGCCAGCCGTCCTCGGGCAGCTTGCCTTCCGCCTCGATCGCCTTCCAGCCCTGCATGTCGCGGATCTCGAAGTTCGGGTGGTGGAAACGCTGGCGGGGCTGGCGGTCGGTGAGCCCGGCGCGGCGATGCCGGCGTTCTGGACTGTCTCTGTGCATGAAAACCTCCTTCACGACGCCGTCGTCGCGATTGCGCTATCCAGTCGGGTCGTCCCGACCATCGCGGCCACTTTGGCCACGTCTCGTGAGCAAGCTCGGTTCTTGCGGTCGAGCTTCAGATCGTAGGTGATCGTCGCGCCATAGGCGGACGGGAACTGGGGGTCGTGGCGGACCTTGTCGAAGACGAGCACACGGGTGCCGAGCTTGAAGGCTTCGCCGATATCGTGGGTGACCATGACGACGGTCATGCCGTGCTCACTCCAGAGCTCGGTGAGCAGTTCGTGCATCTCGACGCGAATGCCGGGATCGAGCGCGCCGAACGGCTCGTCGAGAAGCAGGATCTGCGGCCGGCCAAGCAAGGTCTGGGCGATCGCCAGCCGCTGCTGCATGCCGCCCGAGAGCGATGCCGGATAGAGGTCGCGCGCATGGGCGAGGCCGACGCGTTCCAGCATGGTTTCGGCCTCTTGTCTGGCGCTCCTGCGCCTGGCGCCGAAGACGCGGCCAAACGGCCCGCCAGAGCGAAAATCCTCGACAAGCAGCAGGTTCTGCAGGGCGGTCAGATGCGGAAACACCGAATAGCGCTGGAAGACGATGCCGCGCTGCGGCGTCGGCTCCGGCACGATCGGCTGGTCGCCGACAACGACCTTGCCGCCGCTCTGCTGTTCCTGGCCGAGCAGGATGCGCAGGAAGGTCGATTTTCCGCAGCCGCTGGCGCCGACCAGCGACAGGAATTCGCCCGGCTCGGCGGTGACGTTGACCCGCTCCAGCACGCGGACATCGCCGTAGCTCTTCTCCAGTCCATGGACTACGATGCGGCTCATTGGTTCTGCACCGGATGAGCCCAGGGTGAGATGGCGTGCGAGAGCCGCACCAGCAGCCAGTCGGTAATGACGGCAAGCAGCGTGATCCAGGCGACATAGGGCAGGATGACGTCCATCGACAGATAGCGGCGGACGAGGAAGATGCGGTAGCCCAGCCCCTCGGTCGAGGCGATGGCTTCCGCCGCGATCAGGAACAGCCAGGCCGGTCCAAGCGCCAGCCGCACGCAGGTGATGAGGCGCGGCGTGACCTGCGGCAGCACCAGCCGCAGCACCATGGTCCAGCTGTTGGCGCCGAGCGTCTGCGCCTTGGCGACGAGTTCGGGCGGCAGCTCCATCACCCGGTTGGCGATGTCGCGCACCATGACCGGGGCGACACCGAGAGCGATCAAGGTAATCTTGGCCGTTTCGCCGAGGCCGAGTGCGATGAACAGAATCGGCAGCAGCGCCAGTGGCGGGATAACGCAGACCACGGTGACGAAGGGTAGCAGAAAAGCCCTGACACGCGGGATGAAGCCGATGGCGACGCCGAGGCAAAGGGCGGTGAGCGCCGCCACGCCGACGCCTGCGAACAGCCTGACCAGGCTGGCAAAAGTGTCTGCCCACAGGATGAGGTCGCCCGAGCGTTTGTCTGGAACCGTGGCAAGATCCAGGAAAGCCGACCACATCTGTGCCGGGGAGGGCAGGAGCTTGTCGCTGGGATTGACGGCGAGTCTTTGCGCCGATGCGAAAAGATAGGCGATCGCCACGGCGGCAAACGGCAAGGCACCAAGGAACAGGGCTCCGCCTCGCGAGACCGTCGCGTTGATCAGGCGAAGCCGCGCTTTCCGCCTGCGCGGGGGCGGGCGCGCGACTTCGGCCCTCGCCTCGGGCACAGCATTCACGGTGCCGGTTCCTCTGGCCAGCATGTCGCGCCCCTAGAGCGTTCCAGCCGCCGCCAGGGCCATGTAGGCCGGATCGAAACGCAATTTGACGTTGTTGGGGTCGCCCAGCGTGGAGCCGTCGGGGAAGCTCATGCCGATCATGTCGACACTCGGCGCATTGGTGCCGAGGATGCCGTGGCTGAACAGGAAGTTGCGGACCAGATCCATGGTCTTCGGCAATTCGGCGCCGTTCGTGAAGTCCACCGCCTTGGCCGGCTCGAAGAACATCGCCGTCGATGCAAGCTGCGCATCGAAGCCGGCAAGATCCGTACCCGATGCCTTGGCCATCTCTTCCTTGGCCGCCTTGCCTTCGGGCGTGCCCGATGTCATCAGCGCCATGGCTTCATACCATGCACCGGCAAGCGCCTTGCCCAGGGCCGGATTGTCCTTCAGCGTTGCGGTGTTGACGACCATCAGGTCGATGATCTCGCCGGGGATCTGCATCGAATCGAACACCTTGTGGGCGCCCGGCATGGCAACAATTTCCGAGACCAGCGGATTCCAGGTGACGACGGAGGTGACGTCGCTGGTGCCGTAGGCGGCGACCATGTCGGCATCGGAAGTGTTGACCACCGTGATGTCCTTCTCGGCGAGGCCGACCGTGTCCAGCGCGCGCGCCAGCAGATAGTGCGAGACCGAGAGTTCGACGAGATTGACCTTCTGGCCGGTAATGTCCTTGAGTGCTGACTTGTCCTTGAGGATGACCGCGTCGTTGCCGTTGGAGAAGTCGCCGACGATCAAGGCGGTCGTGTCGACACCGCCGCCGGCCGGGATCGACAGCGCATCCATGTTGGTCATCGAGCAGCCGTCAAAGCCGCCGGCCGTGTACTGGTTGATGCTCTCGACATAGTCGTTGATGCGGGTGATCTCGACATTGATGCCGTATTTGTCGGCCCATTTCTTCATAATCCCGCTGTCGGAGAGATAGCCCCACGGCATCCAGCCGACATAGATCGACCAGCAGATCTTGAAGTCTTTCTTGGGAGCCGCCTGCGCGGCCGGAATGAAGGGAAGGCTGAGTGACGCGGCGAGGATGATTGCGGCCAGCTTGCGAAGCATTGCGTACCCCTGTTTGCGATCCGGATTGCGGCCGGACGTTTGTTGGGGGTTCACGGAGCGCGCATCCGGGAGAGGTTCGCGCCAGCAAACCCGTGCAGGGTTCTCCCGGGATTTTGGCCCGCCGTGTTCCGCCGGATGCCTCAATGCATCCCTGGCGGTCGCGTCTCTTGGACCAGCGCCGTGATCGACACGGCCGGAACCCTAGACGCTCTGCACGTTAAGCAACCAAGCAAGGGGCGTGCCAGTCCAGCGATACCGCTCTGAGGCGGCTTTTCTCCCGATTTGAAGGCAGTCGCGTCATGCTGATGCCGCAAAAAACATCGCAACGCTGACCGATTAGGCAGTATTTGGCGACGCCCATTCGGAGAACAATGGTGGAAAATGTATGCACACGTGAAAGTCGCGGAGAATGTGCTACATATTGTGGCACCTATTGTGATACAAATCGGAGGTGGGTAAAGGCAATAAAAACAATGCTTTATAGAAGAGATCGATCCCAGCCAACTGGACAAATTAGGCCGCTTGCACCTTGTGCGGTGGTGAACTCAACGACGAAGCTTGAGGTTCGAGCTGGCGTGAAGGCGGACCACGGCGGGCGGGGACAGTCGGTCCCGCGTCCCGTCCTGCGGCCGGCGCTATGCTGACGCTCCTACGTCTGTCCCGTTCACCGCCCGCGGCCGGGGGCGAATTTCCTTCGTCCCACGCGCGACAACCGTTCGCTGTTGCTCGCCGCGCGGGACTGCGGTTTATACGCCGTTCTTCCTAGAGCGCCGACGACCGCCGGCGCTGAGATCGACGAGACCTAAGGACTAGTCCTGTCATTCGCAAGCGTTGCTCGTCAGCTGGCAGTGACCGGCATTGTCGTCCCTTGCGCCCTTCGGCTGCTCGCCGAGCGCAAAGACAGCGCTTGCTTCGCTGACGATGGAGACGTGATCCTTGGCAGCCTTGCCAGCGGCATTGCCATCGCCGCGCATGATCGCGGTGACGATGGCGTCATGCTCTTGCCAGGATTTAGCGAGACGCCCCGGCAGCATGAACTGCGCGCGCCGGAAGGGCGCTAGCCGGCTGCGTGTCATGGTGGTCATCTCATAGACATGGGTGTTGTGAGCACCGCGATAGAGCCGGGTGTGGAACTCGGTGTTGAAATATTCGTAGTCCTCTTCGGCGCCCAGTTGCACCAGCCGTGCCGAAGCCTGATGCTCGATCTCGAGCGAGCGGCGCTCGCCGCTGGTCATGCGCTCGGCCGAGAAGCGGGCGCAGATCGCCTCCAGTTCGGCCATGCTCTCGAACATCGAGGCGAGATGCTCCTGCGTCACCACCGCGACAATGGCGCCCCGGTTCGGCCGCCTTTCGACTAGGCCCATGGCGCTGAGCTGGCCGAGCGCCTCCCTGACCGGCGTGCGTGACACGTCGAAGCGGGCGGCGAGCGAGGCCTCGTCGAGCTTTTCGCCGGGGCGCAGGAAGCCGGTGACGATCCGGTCGCCGATCGCCCTCACCATCTGATCGACGGTCGTGCCCGACCTGATCAAGCTACGCTTCCCCGACAAATTTCCTCCGTCGTCTTCTTGTGGAGTCGGTCGGCCCGTCGGCTTGCTCGACTCGATATAGCTCTCTATGCCTCAATTTTAATCCGCCTGTCAAACTGGCTGTTTTCAAGGCAAAAAGTGCATGCAATTGCCCGCTCCATGAGCAAACGATTTTGATAGCGTAACTGATTTTGTTCAATAAATTGCACCAAACCCAATTGGCATAGCAATTGCATGCACTTTCCTGAAGAAGACATCAACCGACCCCGGAAAAGGGTCCTACAGGGGAGCATAAGAGATGACCGACAGATTCATGCTTAGCCGCCGCCAGTTGCTCAAGACGTCCGCCGCCGGAGCCGCGCTCGGCCTGGCCTCGGCATCCTTTCCCATCGGCCGCGCCTTCGCCGCCACCGCCACCGTCGGCTTCATCTATGTCGGCCCGAAGGACGACTACGGCTACAACCAGGCGCATGCCGAAGGGGCAGCGTCGTTGAAGGGCATCGAAGGCCTCTCGATCGTCGAGGAGGAGAACGTCCCCGAGACGGTCGACGTCCAGAAGACAATGGAATCGATGATCAACCTCGACGGCGCCTCGCTGGTATTCCCGACCTCCTTCGGCTATTTCGATCCGCACATGCTCGCCATGTGCGCGAAATTCCCCGACGTCCAGTTTCGCCATTGCGGCGGCATGTGGAACAAGGACAAGCATCCGATGAATGCCGGCTCCTATTTCGGCTATATCGGCATGGGCCAGTATCTGAACGGCGTCGTCGCCGGCCACACCTCGAAGACCAAGAAGCTCGGCTTCGTCGCCGCCAAGCCGATCCCGCAGGTGCTGCTCAACATCAACTCCTTCCTGCTTGGCGCGCGCTCGGTCGACCCGACCATCACCTGCCAGGTGATCTTCACCGGCGAGTGGTCGCTGGCGGTCAAGGAAGCGGAAGCCACCAACGCGCTGGTCGACCAGGGCGCCGATGTCATCACCTGCCATGTCGACAGTCCCAAGGTGGTCGTCGAGACCGCCGCCGGCCGCGGCGCGTTCGTCTGCGGCTACCACGCCAACCAGAGCCCGCTGTCGCCCGAGAAATACCTGACCGGCGCCGAATGGAACTGGGCCAAGGTCTACAAGATGTTCGTCGACGACCTCATCGCCGGCAAGCCGCTGCCCAATTTCACCCGCGGCGGACTGGCCGACGGCTTCGTCAAGATGAGCCCGCTCGGCCCCGCCGTCTCCGAGCCGGCGCGCAAGCAGTTCGACGCCACGCTGGCCGAAATGATGAAGGGCGGCTTCTCCGTCATCAAGGGCCCGCTGAAGAGCAACAAGGGCATCGTCGTCGCAACCGAAGGCCAGGCATTCGCCGAGACCGCCATCGAGCTCGAAAGCATGGACTATCTCGTCGAGGGCGTCGTCGGCTCGACCGCCTGAACCGGACGGAGGCGGCAATATGACAGACACGGTGGCAGGCGCGCCAGCGACGTTCGGTGCCAGGGGGTATCCGGCGGCGCTCGAATGGATCGCCCGGCGGGCGGAAGCCTTCGTCATTCCGATCGTGGCGCTGATCGTCGGCATGGTGCTGTTCAGCCTGTTCATCCTGGCTGTCGGCAAATCGCCAATCCAGCTGTATGAAACGATGTGGCGCG
This sequence comes from Mesorhizobium sp. IMUNJ 23033, assembly GCF_044778005.1. Taxonomy (NCBI): domain Bacteria; kingdom Pseudomonadati; phylum Pseudomonadota; class Alphaproteobacteria; order Hyphomicrobiales; family Phyllobacteriaceae; genus Mesorhizobium; species Mesorhizobium sp. IMUNJ 23033. The sequence continues at coordinate 7,272 of NZ_JBJACT010000053.1, read as the reverse complement.
GCGGCTTCGGCTCGTGGTTCTCGGTCCAGAACTCGCTGTCGCGTGCCGCTCCCTTGCTGCTAGCGGCGCTCTGCGTGGCGCTGCCGGCCCGGCTCGGCCTCGTCGTCATCGGCGGCGAGGGTGCGATCGTGCTCGGCGGCGTCTCCGCTGCGGCAGCCGGCACGGCGCTCAGCGGCGCCCCTTCCTTCATCGTCATTCTCGTCATGGGCGTGGCGGGCATGGCCGCCGGCGGCATCTGGATCGGTGCCGTCGGCGCGCTCCGCCATTACCGCGCCGTCAACGAGACCATCTCCAGCCTGCTGATGGCCTATATCGCCATCGCTCTGATGAACCAGCTGGTCGAAGGACCGCTGCGTGACCCGGCCTCGCTCAACAAGCCCTCGACCCAGCCGCTGGCCGAGATCTACCGCATCGGCAACATGCCGGGCATGGAGGTGCATTGGGGCCTTGCCGTCGGCGTCGTCGCCTGCATGCTGTCCTGGGTGCTGATCGAAAAGACCCGCTGGGGCTTTGCCGCACGCATCGCCGGCGGCAATGTCAGGGCGGCCCAGGTGCAGGGGCTCGCCGTCGGCTCGCTGATCGTCGGTTTCACCGGGCTGGCCGGCGCCTTCGCAGGCCTCGCCGGCATGCTGGAGGTCGCGGCCGTGCAGGGCAGCGCCAACGCCTCGCTCGCCGCCGGCTATGGCTATACCGGCATCCTCGTCGCCTTCCTCGCCCGCCACAATCCGCTGGCCATCATCCCGGTCGCCTTCCTGCTTGGCGGCATCGATGCGTCCGGCGGGCTGATCCAGCGCCGCATGGACCTGCCCGACGCCACCGTGCTGGTGCTGCAGGGTATGCTGTTCGTCGTCATCCTGTTCAGCGAGACCCTCTACGGCCGCTTCAAGGCCTTCAATCCCGACCTCTGGCAAAGGAGCAGCTGATGGACGCCACCGGGATCGGCCTCTGGGGCGTGCCGCTCGCCATCCTCGGCGGCGCCATCCGCGTTTCGACGCCCTTCATCTTCGTGTCGCTCGGCGAAGCCATCACCGAACGCTCCGGCCGCATCAACCTCGGCCTCGAAGGCACGCTGGTGTTCGGCGCCATGAGCGCCTATGCGATCGCGGTGATGACCGGCTCGCCCTGGCTCGGCCTCATCGCCGCCGCCTTCGCAGGCCTCTGCTTCGGCCTGTTCCACGGCTGGATCTGCAAATTCCCGAAGGTCAACGACATCGCCATCGGCATTGCCCTGATGCTGTTTGGTTCGGGCCTGGCCTTCTTCTTCGGCAAGCCGTTCATCCAGCCCTCGGCGCCCGACCTGCCGGCCATTCGCTTCGGTGCCTGGTCGGACATTCCGCAGGTGCAGGCGGCACTTGACGTCAACGTGCTGTTCCTGATCGGCGCCGCACTGGCGGTGTTCCTGTGGTGGGCCTTCCGCAACACCCGCGCCGGCCTGATCCTGCGCGTCGTCGGCGACAGTTCCGACGCGGCGCGCGCCATGGGCCTCAACCCGAACACGGTGCGGCTCGCCGCCACCGGCGTCGGCGGCGCGCTGGCCGGCATCGGAGGCGCCTATCTGTCGCTCTACTATCCCGGCAGCTGGACCGAAGGCATCTCGTCGGGGCAAGGGCTGATGGCGGTGGCGCTGGTCATCTTCGCGCGCTGGAACCCGCTCGGCTGCTTTGCCGCCGCCCTTCTGTTCGGCGGCGCCGGCGCCCTAGGCCCCGCACTGCAGTCGGTCGGCGTCACGCAAGGCTACTACCTCTTTTACGCCGCCCCTTACATCCTCACCCTCGTCATCATGATTGCCACCTCGTCGCCGAGCCGCTCGCTCGCCGGCGCGCCGGGCGAACTGTCGATCACCAAATGAGACCGGAGGTTTTGCCATGAACGCCAGAGCCGGGATCACCCAGCGATATATCGACGCCGATCCCTACCCGTGGCCCTACAATGGCGATCTGAGGCCCGACAACACGGCGCTGATCATCATCGATATGCAGACCGATTTCTGCGGACCGGGCGGCTATGTCGACCACATGGGCTACGATTTGTCGCTGATCCGCGCCCCGATCGAGCCGATCAAGTCGGTGCTGTCGGCGATGCGCGAGAAGGGCTACACCATCATCCACACCCGCGAGGGCCATCGACCCGACCTCGCCGACCTGCCGGCCAACAAGCGCTGGCGCTCGCGCCGCATCAATGCCGGCATCGGCGATCCCGGGCCCTGCGGGCGCATCCTGGTGCGCGGCGAGCCTGGCTGGGACATCATCCCCGATCTCTATCCGGCCGAGGGCGAGCCGATCATCGACAAGCCGGGCAAGGGCTCTTTCTGCGCCACCGATCTGGAGCTGATCCTCAACCAGCGCGGCATCGACAACATCGTTCTGACCGGCATCACCACCGATGTCTGCGTCCACACCACCATGCGCGAGGCCAATGACCGCGGCTTCGAATGCGTGATGCTGGAGGATTGCTGCGGCGCCACCGATTATGGCAATCACCTCGCCGCCATCAAGATGATCAAGATGCAGGGCGGCGTGTTCGGCGCGGTGTCGAACTCGGCCGCGCTCGTCGCCCAGCTGCCGTGAGGAGACAGGGGATGAGCCCAACCACCCGCATGAAGGCGGTCGGCGTCGAGACCATCGGCATGACCATGCGCTTCGGCGCCTTCACCGCACTCGACGATGTCTCGGTCAAGGTGCCGGCCGGCTCCTTCCACGCGCTGCTCGGCGAGAACGGTGCCGGCAAGTCGACGCTGGTCAAATGCATGATGGGTTTTTACCACCCGACCTCCGGGGACATCATCATCGACGGCCGCGAGGTAACGATCGCCAGCCCCAGGGATGCCTCCGCGCTCGGCCTCGGCATGGTCTACCAGCATTTTACGCTGGTGCCGTCGCTGACAGGTGCCGAGAACCTGGTCATTTCGCGCGAAAAAGTGCCTGGGGTCATCGACTGGCGCAAGGAGCGCGCCGCGCTCGCACAGTTCATGGAGCGGATGCCGTTCAAGCTGCCGCTCGACGTCAAGGTGGCCGAGCTTGCCGCCGGCGAGAAGCAGAAGCTGGAGATCGTCAAGCAACTCTATCTCGGTCGCTCCTTCTTGGTGCTGGACGAGCCGACATCGGTGCTCACGCCTGGCGAGGCGCAGGAGGTACTGGGCCTGGTGCGCGCCATGACCAGGGCTGGCGACCTCACGGTGCTGATGATCTCGCACAAGTTCCATGAGGTGACGGCGTTCGCCGACGACGTCAGCGTGCTGCGCAAGGGCAGGCTGACCGGCACCGGCCGCGTCACCGACCTCGACCACAGGCAGATGGCGGCGATGATGATCGGCGACCAGCCGATCGCCGCCCTCGACAGCCGCGCCGAGCCGATGCCGGACGCCGAGATCGTGCTCAAAGTCAAAGCATTGAAAGCGCCGGACCGCACCGGGTTGAAGTCGATCCGCGTCGAGGATCTCGGCGTTCGCTCCGGCGAGATCGTCGGCATCGCCGGCATTTCCGGCAACGGCCAAAAGGAATTCCTCGAAGTGCTGGCCGGGCAGCGCCCGCGCGATGCCGGCGAAGTCATGGTGCGCGGCACCGCCTATGCGGCAACGCGCGCCGAGGCGCGCGCGCTCAATGTCCGCCTCATCCCTGAGGAACCGCTGAAGAACGCCTGCGCGCCAAAGATGACGGTGGCCGAGAACATCTCCTTCCGCACCTTCGACATTGACGGCAATGGCAAGCCGGTGAGCTGGATCAGCACCGGTACCATCAGGACGTTCAGCGCCCGCCTGGTCGAGCAGTTCAAGGTCAAGACCGCCTCGCTGTCCTCGCCGATCGCCTCGCTGTCGGGCGGCAATGTGCAGCGCGCCGTGCTCGCTCGCGAACTCACCGGCGAGGTCGATCTGCTAATCGTCTCCAACCCGTGCTTCGGCCTCGACTTTTCGGCCGTCGCCGAAATCCGCGCCCGCATCATGAAGGCGCGCAATGCCGGTGCCGCCGTCCTTCTGATGTCGGAGGACCTCGACGAACTGCTCGAACTCTCCGACCGCATCTTCGTCATGTCCGACGGCGCGCTGGTCTACGAGACCCCGATCGCGCAGGCGAGCGTGCAGACGATCGGCGAGCATATGGCGGGACATCATTGATGGCTGAAATCGCAGCGCAGCCGTTTCCATTCGCCTTCAAGCCGAACACTATGGCGCTGGTCGTCATCGACATGCAGCGCGACTTCGCCGAGCCGGGCGGCTTCGGCGCCAGCCTTGGCAACGACGTCAGCCGGGTGACCGCGATCGTGCCGACGGTGAAGAGGCTGATCGAAGGCTTTCGCGCCGCCGGCCTGCCGGTGATCCACACCATGGAATGCCACAAGCCCGACCTTTCCGACCTGCCGCCGGCCAAGCGCAATCGCGGCAATCCGTCGATCCGCATCGGCGATGCCGGTCCGATGGGTCGCGTGCTGATCGCCGGCGAGCCTGGCACGGCGATCCTCGACGAGCTTGCGCCAATGCCCGGCGAGATCGTCATCGAAAAGCCCGGCAAGGGGGCATTCTACGCGACCAGCTTCGGCGACGACCTCAAGCGGCTCGGCGTACAGCACCTGGTCTTTGCCGGGGTAACGACCGAAGTCTGCGTGCAGACGACAATGCGCGAGGCCAACGACCGCGGCTATGAGTGCCTGCTCGCCGAGGACGCGACGGAGAGCTACTTTCCCGAGTTCAAGGCGGCGGCGATCGCCATGATCAACGCGCAAGACGCCATCGTCGGCTGGACGGCGACGACCGACCAGGTGCTCGAGGGAATTGCCAATGCCTAATCTTGCTTTTGCTGGCCTGCTCGACGGCGGCTGGCACGATCTGGCGTTCGAATATTTCCGCGACGGCATCACGGTGCATTGGCTGCTCAAGGGCGGGCCGGTCGAGCCGTCGGTCGCGATTCTGAAATACCGGCCCGGCGCCGGCGTGCCGCGCCACCGCCATGTCGGGCTGGAAACCATCGTCGTGCTGGAAGGCACCCAGAGCGACGAGAACGGCGACTATCCTGCCGGCAGCGTTATCCTCAATCCGGTCGGCACCGAGCATTCGGTGTGGACGAAGGACGGCTGCGTCGTGCTGATCCAGTGGGACCTGCCGGTGATCATTCTGGGGGAGACGAAATGAGCGATATCCACTTCGACATCGGACGCCTGCACAGCACGTATCGGGCCGGCACCGGCGTCGCGGAGGTGATCGACACTGTCTATGCGCGCATCAAGGTGGCTGATGATCCGGGCATCTTCATCCACCTTGCGCCCAAAGAAGATTTGCTTGCCGCAGCCGAAACACTCGGCCCGTTCGATCCCGTGGCAAAGCCGCTTTGGGGCATTCCTTTCGCCGTCAAGGACAACATCGACGTTGCCGGCATGCCGACGACGGCGGCCTGCGCCGAATACACCTACTGGCCCGACAAGGACGCCACCGTGGTGGCGCGGCTCAAGGCGGCCGGCGCGCTGGTCGTCGGCAAGACCAATCTCGACCAGTTCGCCACCGGCCTTGTCGGGGGGTGCCCGCCGTGGCCGATCCCGCGCAACGCCATCGACCCGGAGCTGGTGCCGGGCGGCTCTTCATCCGGCTCGGCGGTGGCGACGGCGCGCGGCATCGTCTCCTTCGCGCTCGGCACCGACACCGCCGGCTCCGGTCGCATCCCGGCCGGCCTCAACAACATCGTCGGGCTGAAGCCGACCGTCGGCGGACTGTCGGCCACTGGTGTCGTGCCGGCCTGCCGCACGCTCGATTGCGTCTCGGTGTTCGCGCTGACCGTCGACGACGCCTACAGGGTGTTCTCGGTCGCGGCGGCGCGCGATACGGCCGATGCCTATTCGCGCGACATCGCCGTCCAGCCGCTTGCCGCGCGCCCGCCGGTGCTGAGCATCGGCGTGCCTGCAAAAGCGGACCTCAAATTCTTCGGCGATGCGGCCATGAAAGCCGGCTTCGAGGCCTCGCTTGGCATGCTGTCGCGACTCGGCTGCCGGCTGGTCGAAATCCCCTTCGGTGATTTCTACGCCACCGCCAACCTGCTCTACGAGGGCGCCTGGGTGGTCGAGCGCTATGCGGCGATCCGCGATTTCATGGAGGCCAACGAAGCGGCCATGCATCCGGTGACGCGCAAGATCATCGGCGGCGCCAGGAACCTGTCGGCGGTGGACGCCTTTCGCGGCCTCTATGCCTTACAGGCCTACAAGGCGAAGCTCGCCCCGGTCATCGCCTCGGTTGACCTGTTCTGTGTGCCGACCGCGCCGAAGCACTACACCACCCGCTCTGTGCTCGCCGACCCGGTCGAAACCAACAGCCGGCTCGGCACCTACACCAACTTCGTCAACCTACTCGACATGTGCGGCATCGCAGTGCCTACCGGCAAACGTGGCGACGGCCTGCCGATGAGCGTCACCCTGCTGGCGCCCGCCGGCCGAGATGCGCTGACGGCGATGCTCGCCCGCGACCTGCATGCGGCGAGCGGCCTTCCGCTCGGCGCCACGGGCTGGCCGCAGCCCGGCCTCCAGCCGGCCGCCGAGACTGCCGGCGATGGCGTGATCGATTTGGTGGTGGTCGGTGCGCATCTGTCGGGTATGCCGCTCAACGGCCAGCTACGGAATCTAGGAGCCCAATTCTCGAGAGCAACGAGAACCACGCCTGCCTACCGGCTCTACGCTCTTGCCGGCCAGTCCACGCCCAAGCCAGGCCTCGTCCGGGTTGCCAGCGATGGCATGCAGATAGACGTCGAGGTCTGGCGGCTTGATCCGGACGCCTTCGGACGGTTCGTCGCCGCCATCCCCCCACCGCTCGGTGTAGGAACGATCGAACTCGAGGATGGCAGCGTGGCCAAGGGGTTCCTGGTGGAAACCGCTGGCCTCTCAGACGCGTCCGATATCTCCGCCTATGGTAGCTGGCGCAGTTTTATTAGACGCGACCAAGTAGTGGCCGATCAAACTGACCTTCGGTAAAATGGAACCGCTGTCTCCCAACGCAAAACGAATGAACCCAAAATTCGGGTCGACCTTGTTGGCTTGCGAAAGCGAGTCGTGGATGCCAGGTTTGCCAACGGCAGCTTCTTGCATCTAGCGACCTCCAGCGTGGTCGCCGGCGATGTCTTCTGTGGATGGCTCCCGTATTGCAAGAGGTAATTCGTTGTTCTGGCGCATTGGTCGGTGCAGTCTTCTGTCCGGCCTGTTCATGCAGCCGTTCGAAGCTGCTGGCCCTGATGGGGTCGGCGAACAAGGTCCCAATCTGCTTTGCAGGCTATGATGCCTCCGACATCGCATGGGTTATCCCTG
>NZ_JBJACT010000052.1:0-27820 GCF_044778005.1 Mesorhizobium sp. IMUNJ 23033 | reverse complement strand
AGCCGATGCAGAATGGTTACATCGAATCCTTCAACGGCCGGATGCGGGATGAGCTCTTGAACGAAAGCCTGTTCTTCGGCCTCGACCACGCCCGCAGCGCCATCGCCGAATGGGCGGAGGACTACAACACCGCGAGGCCCCACTCCTCGCTCGGATATCAGACCCCGGCGGCCTTCGCCGAGGTCTTCACCGCAATCGGCTCCGACGCTGCGCTCAACGAGGGCTTCGCGTCTCCGCCGGTTGCTCAACCCGCGCCCTACGGCGTAACAGAAACGGCCAAGGCTCTAATCGCCGCTGGATGACAGTTCAGTGGCAGGTCAGCGTGGCGAAAAGTTTTGAAGCGGTCGGCGACGCCAGCGCCGCGATGGGCGCGGGAAAGATAAGTTGCATTGTGGAACCACCGGACGATCGACTATCTGCTCGCCAGCGTCGCTACAAGATCGCTGAAACGTTCGCCCTGGATACTGACATGCTGGCGCAGGAGCGTGCGCGCCCGCTCCGCGTCGCCTGCTAGGATTGCTTCCACGATCGCGTCATGCTCGGCGAACGAGGTGGCAACGCGGTTGCGCACGCGAAGCTGGAGACGCCTGTAAGGCTGCAGACGGCGGTGCAGTGCGACGCACTGCTCGGCCAGGAAACCGCTGTGGCTGGCAGCATAGATAGCTTTGTGAAAGCGTTCGTTGTCGTAATAGTAGAGGTCACTGTCGCCGGCTGAGGACGAACGCTCGCAATCTGCATGCGCGGTCAGGATGGTTGTGCGATCGGCATCGGTGAACCGTCGCGCGGCCAGCGAACCGGCCAAACCTTCAAGTTCCGCCATCACCTCGAACATTTCGAAAATGCGGTGCGGTCCTGGGTCGATCACCACGGCACCCCGGCGCGGCCGGATCTCTACCAGCCCGATCGCGTTCAACTGCATCAGCGCCTCGCGCACCGGCGTTCTCGACACGCCGAAGCGTGTTGCCAATTGCACCTCGTCTAGTCGCGAACCGGGGGCGAAGTCGTTCGAGATTATGCCGTTTTCAATCTCGTCACGTAGGCGCTGAACGACATTCTCCGACATTTCTTGGGCCTTTCAATGCAACATTGTAATTCTTGTATGCAAGAATATTGACCTTGCGTACAAGAACGTTTAAGAACGATACCACAAAAGGCAAGTCGCACACAAATGCGTGGACGCATCCGAGCACCAGCATGCGTCGAGACCGCGCGGAGGGTCTTCTTGCGCTGATTTCGACCTTTGCCAGGAGGACTCCGATATGGCAGGCATCTCGTTCTTTAGCGATATGGTGCAAAGCATCACCGATCGCGGCCGCAGGCTGCTTGCGGCAGGGGCGCGCAGCGAGCCGGTCCAAGCCGCGACGAATATCGAAACACTCTGCGACATGCTTTTGTCGAGCCGGGGCGAAGCCTCGGGCATGGCATTGGCCGCCGAAGTCCTTCAGCGCTGGGCACAACTGGACGCGGCCGGTCAGGAAGACTTCGTGCGTATGCTGCACGAACAGTTCGGCCCAGACATCGCCAAGCTTGACAAAGCCATCGAGCGCTACCGCAGCGACAGAAGTTCGGACGCCGTCATCGAACTGCACCAAGCCGCCGAGCCGCGTCGCCAGGAACTTGTGCGCAGACTCAACCTGGCCCCCAAAGGCACGGCAAGACTGGTGGAGATGCGCGAGCGCCTATTAGCCATGAAGGATGCGACGGAACCGTTTCGCGCCGTCGATGCCGACTTCGCCCACCTGTTCGGCTCATGGTTCAACCGCGGTTTTCTGACCCTGCGTCCGATCGACTGGTCGACGCCAGCCGACATCCTCGAGAAGATTATCAGATACGAGGCTGTGCATGAAATCGCCGGCTGGGAGGAACTGCGGCGGAGGCTAGCTCCAGCCGACCGCAGGTGCTTTGCGTTCTTCCACCCGCGTCTCGCAGACGATCCGCTGATCTTCGTTGAGGTTGCGCTGACCAAGGCGATTCCCTCTGCCATCGCCGATGTGCTCGATGTAAACCGTTCGCCGATCACGGCCCAGGACGCCACCACCGCTGTCTTCTATTCGATCTCCAACTGCCAGGACGGACTGCGCGGCATCTCTTTCGGGAACTTTCTCATCAAGCAGGTGGTGGAGGATTTGCGCCGCGACCTGCCGGGCTTGAAGACCTTCGTGACGCTGTCGCCGGTTCCGGGTTTCGCTGGCTGGCTAGCAAAACTGCGCAAGGCGACCGATGCGAGCCTCGATGACCAGGCCCTCAAGACGCTCGAGCTGCTGGACGATCCGAGCTGGGCGGACGATCCGCAGAAGGCACGGGTCGTTGAAGCTGTGCTCCTCCCGCTCGCCGCACGCTATTTCGTCAAGGAACGTGCCACCGGCAGACGGCCGGTCGATCCTGTGGCGCGTTTTCATTTGGGCAACGGCGCTCGCCTTGAACGGCTGAACTTCCTCGCCGATCGCTCCGCCAAGGCGATGCGGCAGTCCCACGGCTTGATGGTCAACTACTTTTACAAGTTGGACGACATCGAAGCGAACCATGAAGCCTTGGCGCAACATGGTGAGGTCGCGGCTTCGCCGGAGGTGAAGAAACTGGCGGAAACCAATTCGGCCGACGTCAGTATCGGCGCCCCGGTTCGTCGACGCCGCACCGAAATGCAGAAAACCTAACAAGCAAATTGGGAGGAGTTCAATGAGCAATCACCTGTTCGACGCCATGCGAGCATCCGCCAAGTCAGGCGAGTCGATTTTCATCGAGACTATTGATGGTCAGCGTTGGACCTATGCAGATGCGCTGCGGCTCTCCGGACAGATCGCCAGCGCAATTGATGTGCTCGGCGTTCGCCCAGGCGACCGCGTCGCGGTCCAGGTGGACAAGAGCCCGCTGGCTCTGATGCTCTATCTCGCATGCGTGCGCTGCGGGGCGATCTATCTGCCGCTGAATACCGCCTATACGCTGGCTGAACTCGACTATTTTATCGGTGACGCCGAACCGCGGCTCGTCATCGTCTCCTCGAAGTCGCGCGCTGATGTCGAAAGGATCGCGCACGGCTACGGCGCGATTGTCGAAACGCTCGACGCGGACGGCGCCGGGTCGCTCATGGAGTTGGCCCGGGACGAGTCTGCCGATTTTCTCGACGCGGCGCGCGCGCCTGACGATCTCGCCGCGATCCTGTACACATCTGGGACCACCGGCCGTTCCAAGGGCGCAATGCTGACGCACGACAACCTTTTGTCCAATGCAATAGCACTGCGCGAATGCTGGCACGTGACCGCAGCCGACCGGCTGATCCACGCGCTGCCGATTTTTCACACGCATGGGCTCTTCGTGGCGACCAATGTCACGCTGGTTTCCGGTGCCTCGATGTTTCTGCTGCCAAAGTTCGAGCCTGGCGAAGTCCTTCCTCTGATGTCGCGGGCGACGCTGATGATGGGCGTGCCGACCTTCTATGTCCGGTTGCTTCAGCATGAGGGCCTGAACCGGGAAACGGTCGCCAACATTCGGCTGTTCATCTCCGGCTCGGCGCCGCTGCTCGCTGAAACGCACGCCGCATTCAAGCAGCGCACCGGTCACGCCATTCTCGAACGCTACGGCATGACCGAAACCAACATGAACACCTCAAACCCCTATGACGGCGAGCGAAGGGCAGGGACAGTAGGTTTCCCACTCCCGGGCGTGTCGGTGAGGGTCACCGATCCGGCCACGGGCGAGACGCTCGGACCAGGCGAAACCGGCATGATCGAGATCAAAGGCCCGAACGTTTTCAAAGGTTATTGGCGGATGCCTGAAAAGACGGCGGCGGAGTTCACCAAGGACGGCTATTTCATCAGCGGCGACCTCGGCAAGATCGATGAGTCGGGCTATGTCCACATAGTCGGCCGCGATAAGGACCTGGTGATCTCCGGCGGCTATAATATCTACCCGAAGGAAGTCGAGAGTGAGATCGATCAACTCGACGGTGTCGCCGAGAGTGCGGTCATTGGCATTGCACATCCGGATTTCGGGGAGGGGGTGACGGCCATCGTGGTGCTCAAGCCTGGTGCCACAATGGACGAAAAGGCCGTGCTCAACGCGCTGCGCGACCGCCTCGCGCGCTACAAGCAGCCGAAACGGGTGATCTTCGCCGAGGACCTTCCGCGCAACACCATGGGGAAGGTGCAGAAGAACTTTCTGCGCGACCAGTTCAGCAACCTTTACATGCCCGCCTCCTAGGAGGCGGGCACTACCCTGCGTTGGTGCTTGGGAGCGAGACCGATGCAGGCCGATCTACTAACCGATGGAAAATGAGAACGGGCGCCTGAAGGCGTTTCCCGAGGGAGGAAGCTATGAACATCCAGATTCTGTCGATCGCGCTGCTGGTCGGCATGTTCGTGATCGCCACCATCCAGCCGATCAATATGGGCGCACTCGCCTTCGCATGCGCCTTTCTGGTCGGCTCGCTCATCATGGCGATGAAGCCGGCGGAAATATTCGCTGGCTTCCCGAGCGACCTCTTCCTGACACTGGTCGGCATTACCTACCTGTTCGCCATCGCCCAGATCAACGGTACCATCGATTGGCTGGTCGAGGGCGCAGTCAAACTGGTGCGCGGACATGTGGCGTGGATTCCCTGGGTCATGTTCCTGGTCGCCGCTGTCATCACCGGCTTCGGTGCGCTCGGACCTGCAGCCGTCGCCATCTTGGCCCCGGTGGCGCTGGGTTTTGCGTTCCAGTATCACATCAATCCGGTCATGATGGGATTGATGGTTATTCACGGTGCACAGGCGGGGGGATTTTCTCCGATCAGCGTCTATGGTGGCATCACCAACCAGATAGTCGAGAAGGCGGGGTTACCGTTCGCACCGACATCACTGTTCCTCTCCAGCTTCTTCTTCAATCTGGCTATCGCCGTCCTCGTTTTCTTCGTCTTCGGCGGCTCGAAGGTGTTGCGTAAGCATTCGATCGCATTAGGCCCACTGCCCGACCTCCACCCTGAGGGCGTGACGCAGCCAATCATCGGCCACGGCGGCACGCCGGCTGTGCCGATCAGCCATCACGTCTTTGAGGAGCAGATAAAAAATGTGTCGGCGCTTTCCAGCCTGACTACGGAAAGGTTGACGACTTTGATTGGCCTTACGGCGCTCGCGGTCGGCGCACTCGTCTTCAAATTCAATGTCGGGCTGGTGGCGATCACGGTGGCCGTCGCCCTCGCGCTCCTCTCACCGAAGACCCAGAAGGCAGCGATCGACAAGGTCAGCTGGTCGACAGTGCTGCTGATCGCCGGCATCATCACCTATGTCGGCCTCATGGAGAAGATCGGTACGATCGACTACGTCGCGAAAGGCATCTCCAGCCTCGGTATGCCGCTGCTGGTTGCACTCCTCCTCTGCTTCACCGGCGCGATCGTATCGGCGTTCGCCTCGTCCACCGCCTTGCTCGGCGCCATCATTCCGCTCGCCGTTCCGTTCTTGCTGCAGGGCCACATCAGCGCCATCGGAGTCGTTGCGGCAATCGCCATTTCAACGACCATCGTCGACACCAGCCCGTTCTCCACAAACGGCGCCATTGTCGTCGCCAACGCGCAAGAATCCGAGCGCGACAGCGTGTTGCGGGCATTGCTGATCTACAGCGCGCTCATCGCCATCATCGGACCTATCATCGCCTGGCTGGTCTTCGTGGTCTCAGGACTGGTCTGAGTAAGCCACGATTCCCAGCTGAATCACCCAGGTCGAGCCGCCGCCTTTTATTGCAGCGGCGGCTGGACTGTCTCAGGACCGCGCTCCTGCAGCCCTCCGCGCGGGTCATATTCGTCAAGCGAACTGTCGCGGCGCCAACACGCTGCACCCGGCCGTTCGGTTGCGCGCAAGGCGATTCCGACCCGTCATGGCAGCACCTTTCGCCGCCGTTTCGTGCCTTGTCGACTGATGCGTCCTGCCCGTCGAGCAGCCCGAACATTATCCTGCCGGGGTCTTCCGACAGCACAAGCCGTTCGCCGATCAGAACGGTCGTCCGCCTCGCCGGATCGTAGAGTGGCCAGTTGACCGCCGCTCATGCACGAACTGCACGACCGCCTCGTTCATGCGATCAGCCGGCAGCCCTGGGAGTAGGTCGTAGGGTCCGGCGCGTTTCCAGACAGGCGCACCGCGCTTCATCCTGTTCGACGAGCCCGCGGCCGGCCTTTCGCCGACCGAGCGCCGCGACCTCGTCGCGATCCTCAACGCGCCGCCGAAGCATATCGGCTACATCATCATCGAGCACGATCTGGATGTCGCGCTGCGTATGTCGGAATATGTCTCGATGATGCACAATGGCCGCCTGTTCAAGGAAGGGTCGCCGCAAGAGATCGAAGCCGATCCGAGGTCCAGGAAAACTATCTCGGGGGCAAGCATGGCTAAGCGCCCAGCCTCTTCCGGTAAACCGACCAAGGCCATCCTCAGGATAGACGACCTGCAGGTCGTCTACGACGAAAGCCATGCCCTGCAGGGCGTTTCGCTGACGCTGGAGAGCGGCGTGCTTTCGGTGGTCGGCCGCAACGGCATGGGCAAGTCGACGCTCTGCAACACCATCGTCGGCTTGAAGCGAGCACGCTCCGGCTCGATCCGCGTCGATGGCCGCGAGATATCAGCACTCGAGCCACACGAGATCCACCGTCTCGGCGTCGGCTACGTCCCGCAAGGGCGCCGCGTCTCGCCGAGCCTGACGGTCGACGAGCATCTGCGGCTTGCCGCCGGCAATCGGCGCGATGCCCAGCTGGACCGTCGAGCGCGTCTACCAGACCTTTCCGCGCCTGGCGGAACGCCGCACCAATGGCGGCTCGCAGCTGTCGGGTGGCGAACAGCAGTTGCTGGCGATTTCGCGCGCGCTGCTTAGCGACCCGAAGCTGACTGGTCATGGACGAGCCGACCGAGGGCCCGGCGCCGATCATCGTCGACCGGATCGAGCAGATGCTGGTCAACCTTGCCGCCGAAGGCGAGATGGCGGTACTGGTCATCGAGCAGAACATCGGCGTGGCGACCGCCGTGTCGAACCATGTCGCCATCATGGTCAGCGGCGGAGTATTTATGGTGGAGGTGCGAGGATTAGCTATGGTGGTTGGATCGGCTCTAGATCAATCGGCGCCCGCCTACGCAGACGATTTTGCCGGCCGTGAGCAACTCCGCGCGAGTTCCGCCGAGTTCCGGAAGGAAGTCATTCAAATCACCGACGGCGTCTTTGCGGCCGTCGGCTATTCGGCGAGCAATGTCACGCTTATCCAGGGCGACAATGGCTCGATCATTGTCGATACGTCCGCAAACCCTGTCGACGCGAAGGCCATCATAGGTGCATTCGGGGATCGCCTGGTGCGGCCCGTGCGAGCAATTCTCTACACGCACAATCACCCCGACCATTCCGGCGGCGCGAATGTGTTTTCCGGAAATGACAACCCCGAAATCTATAGTCACCAGACGCTGGTGGAAGCCGGTCCAGAGCTCGGCAGAGGCCAGCGCGACGGCGGCGATGCATTTGGCACAAAGCTGCCCGACGAACTGTTCATCAATGCCGGCACCCAACTCGAATACGGTCGGGTGACGCCGCACACGCGGGAAGGCTACCTGCCTCCGACGCGCACCTTCAGCGGCGAGAGCTTGACAATTGAGGTGGCGGGCGCCGAGATGCAGCTTATCCATACGCCGGGCGAATCTCCCGAGAACACGGCTATCTGGCTGGCGGCAAAGGGCGTGCTCATTCCAGGCGACGGTTTCTTGAAATCCTACCCGAATCTCTCACCGATCCGCGGCCTTAAACTGAGGTCGCCGGAGAAGTGGATCGCCAGCCTCGACAAGATGCTTACCTTGGAGGCCACCTACATGGTGCAGGGGCATATGCGTCCAATCCTCGGGAAGGACAAGGTGCGTAAGGCACTCACAGACTACCGGGACGGGATCAAGACCGTCCTCGACCAGGCCCTCGCAGGCATCAAGCAGGGCAAGACGCCGGACGAACTTGTCCAGGAGGTAAAGCTTCCTACCGAACTCGCAAACAGCCCCTACCTTCAGGAATACTATGGCAGCGTGGCTTGGGCCGTACGTGGTATCTACGCCGACTATGTGGGATGGTTCGATGGCAACGCGACCAGTTTATACCCGCTGCCTCCTACCGAGCGCGCCCGCAAGATGCTCAAGCTAGCCGGTGGACCAGCGAAGATGCTCGATCGAGCCAATGAAGCGGTCGAGGCCAAGGAGTTCCAGTGGGCGGCCGAACTAGTCGATTATGTGCTGGCCCTCGACCCTGAACACGGGGCGGCAAAGGAACTCAAGGCCCGGGCGCTGACCGAACTGGGCGAACGCCAGATCAATGCCACGGCCCGGAATTACTATTTGACCTCGGCGCAGTACCTGTCGAAGAAAAGCAAATAGGTGTGTGGGATATCATACTAAGATCAGGAGCAACTTAGCGTTCCTTCCTCGAAGCTGCCTGCGCTGTGCCCGTCCTTTTGGTAAAGTCGGGACACTGGTTCAACCGACGAGATGCTGCTTGGCGGCTGCGATTACAACGTCGGTGAGAGTGGCGAACCGCTCTACTGCTAACCTCCCAGAAAAGTGAGACGTCGAGCGGCATATGGGGGGATCAATTCGACTAGCGTTCCGTCTGCAGATGTTGGCGGACGAGGTGCTCCGGGTTCATGCCCCAGCCCATGCCTTCGACGCTATGCTATATAGTGATTTTTCGAAAATGGTTCATTCCGGCGCCGATACTGACGGCACACCAGGTAGAGCTGTATAAACGGCATATGAGCGGATTCAGCACACATAAGTACTATTAGACCGGGCAAGCCGTTCCGGCGCTGCCCAAACCCGCGCCAATGTCACGCCCCAGATGCAACTTCGTTGCGGTCGGGAACGTCTATGTCAGGGGTCATTCCTCGCTGGTGACGCATTACGCCTTGTCGTAGGACACCGACCTGGCGAAGCTCGGCTATCCCCAGGCCGCCGCCCGGGCCTACAAACAGGCTGGCATTGGACCGAGAGACATCCAGATCGCCGAACTCTACGATGCCTATCCGGTCTTCGCGCTGATCGCCCTTGACGGGCTCAAGCTTTGCGGTGGCGAGCGGGCGGGCACCTTCGTCGCCGCCGGCGAAACGTCGCCCGGCGGCTCGATGCCGATGACGACCAATGGCGGGATGCTGTCGCAAGGCCATACCGGCGTCGGCGGTGGCGTTGCCGTTCTTGTCGAGGCCTTCCGCCAACTGATGGGCAAGGCCGGGCCGCGCCAGGTCGAAAATCTCGTCAATGCCGCCGAGACCGCCTCCGGCGGGACCTGGATGGATTCGCACGTCACCATTTTGTCTGGGGAACACTGATGAACACACCCGCCCGCCCGCCCCCCAAGTCGAGCCCTGGTCCGCTGGCTACTGGCTGGCCGGCCGAACGCCGCTTCGTGGTCCAGGAATGCCGCGGCTGCGACAAGCCGATCATGTATCCGAAGCGTGTCTGCCCGCATTGCCTTGGCGACGATCTCAGCTGGCGTGCCTCGACGGGGAAGGGAGAGATCTAATCCGTCACCGTTCAGGTTGCCGGCTCGCCGACGGGGTTTTCCGACCGGCTGCCTTATGTGCTGGCCATCATCAGGCTGGAGGAGGGCGTGCAGCTGATGGGCAACATCGTTGGTCCGAACGCGGAGAACTCGCGTTGCGGCGACCGCGTCACGGTCGACTTCGAGGAGGTCGAGGGTGGCGCCAAGCTTCCCGTTTTCCGTCTCGACCGCGGGACCGCACTCTAACCGCCAAGTGAGTCACCATGCCGTCGAGCGAGCAAATTGCCGTCATCACCGGAGGTGCCCAGGGGATCGGAGGGGCCACGGCCGGTATCCTGCTCGAGCGCGGCTGGAAGGTGCATGTGCTAGATCGCCGCGCCAGCGACGATCCAGCCGTTGTCAGCCATGTCTGCGACGTGACGTCGGAAGCCGAACTCGCTGCCTGCGCCAGGCCCCATCGATGCGCTGGTGCCTTGCGCCGGCATCAATTTGCGTCCGGATGACAATCGCGCCGAACAACTATCCGTCGACGCGTGGGATCGCACGATCGCGATCAATCTGACTGGCGTGATGCTCACAGTGCGAGCGTTCCGACCGCATATGCGCGCGGACGGCGCGATCGTTCTATTGTCCAGCGTGGCAGCATTACGGGCCATGCCCCTGGCCGGTGCTTATACTGCGTCGAAGGGAGCTCTGGTCGCACTGACCCGATCGTGGTCGGTCGATTATAGCCGCTTCGGCATCCGGGTTAACTGCGTCTGCCCTGGTCCCACGGACACGAACATGATGGCGGGCGTGATCGAGGGCTTCGGCAAGGATCAGCAGCTTCAGCTTCCGCAGCAGCGCATGGCGAGCGCACAGGAAGTCGGCAATCTCATCGCCTTCCTTGCCTCGCGCGAGGCCTCCTACGTTTCCGGCGCGATCATTCCCGTAGACGGTGGAGCGACAGTGCACAGTGCCGGTATGCCGTTTCCAAGACGCAAGGACTAATTCCCAATGGTCTCGCCGTCTGCATCACATCTGGAATCGCAGTGCATCAGGTAAAGATTCGCGTGCCGACGCGGCGTATCGCGACCTTGCGGACGCATAGGCGAACATGGGACTTCAGAGCCTCGCCATCCTCCGCTGCCAGTTTCCACTCGGCGAAGGAGCCGTCCTTGCACGCTTGCGGCGGCAATGCCCGTCATCCGCCGCTCTATAACCCTCGACAACACTTCAATGCGTTGCAGCTCGCCAGTCCCAACCTGCAATCTCCCGTGCTGTCGAATCGAGCGATTGGCAAGAGCCAAGCAGGAGCGATATTCCTACTTTGCCAGCTCAGGACATTTTAGGCTCGCCGACCTCCGCCCTGGAACGAAATACGGGCAGCCGTTGCGGAAATGGAAGACGGTTTCCAATGGCTTTCCAATCGGAGGATTTTTGCCTTCGGCCTGGCCCCTTGTGACAGCTAGAATCCCGCTTCGCTTAATCCACACCGTCAGCTCGAGGATCACCCGCTTGACCGCATCCCGAAAAAGCCAAGCTGTTTCTGTTGAAGCCCGATTTCGAGGACGCAGCCTATCCGCAGCAACGTTTCCTCTGCCGGCATTGCGCCCTTGTCGAAGGTGTCCTGGCGTCCTTTCCAACACTGCTGGACAGGATCGAGGTCAACTGGGTGGATTTCCCACGGCCGCGCAAGGAGGTTGGTCGATCTGATCGGTGCTGAAAACCAGGCGCTGCCCGTTCTCGTCCTTGCCGGCAGCCAGCAGACCGAACAGGCCCCAAAAGTGGCCAACGGGCGGACATTCGTGTCGGGTTCCGATGCCATCATTGCCGCCTTCGCCGAACTCTACGGCATTCCTGTCCCGCATCCGTGAATCACGCGTCGGCAGGGTCGTCGTCCGGACAACCCCCGGGAACATTGAAAGCGCGCCAGCGGGACGACAATTCCACCAATGGCTCAGAAGTTGACAATGAGTTTCCCAAACGGGAATGAACCGGCCAATATTTCTATAAAAACTATAGATATTATCATCTATGATCGTTGGGGTCGAAACAAGAGCAGTGCGAAATCGTACGTTAAGGCGATTATCTGGTTGACAAACCCATTGTCGAATCCGGCGGTTCTGTTATGACTCGCGAATGGGTCATTTCCTCAAATCGTTGGCTGGCAGCTTCCTTGGCAAGTTGCTCGCCGGGTTGGTCATTGCCGTACTCATCCTGCTTGGCTTCGGGCCGAACGCGTGGGCTGCTTGGCTTATGAGCCACTCATGGGCTCAGTTGTCCCTCATAGCAATTGCGGCCTTCCTGGCTGGGCTGTTGGCCGTCAACATCTATCTTCAGTGGCCTCGCGCCGCGCGCCTTGCAAAGCCACGGCGGCTTTCTCCGGCACAGAAAAACGTCTTGGCTGACTCCCTTAAGAGCCGCAACTTCCGCCCGAACGATGTGGCGGTACGGTTCGCCGCCGGGAACGATGAATGCCGAGAGTATGCAGAAGATTTCGCGGATGTCTTGCGGCGGTTAGGATGGACCGACCATTCGGGAACCTCAATTGACGAGGACCCTCACCTGACTAAGCTACGACTAGTGATCGACTCACAGGACGCCCACCCACAGAACGCTGCGATGATGGCCGACGCATTTCGGGATGCTGGCGTGAGCTTTGAGTGGGGTCAGATGGACGGGCCGTTAGGCACCCCAACCATTCTTTACGTCTACAGAAACGCCTGACTAGCGCTTCGCCTCTTCCCTCTTGCGGCGCACCAGTTCCTTTATCTGTTCCTGGGTCAGCTTCGGCGCATGGGCGATCTTGTTCACCACGGCTTCGAAAGCGGCGTCGGACTGATCGGTTTTCAGTTCGCGCGCCGCCTCTCGGAATTTTTCGATCTGGCTAGCCGATGAGCCGTTTTTGACCGTCTTCGATTGTTTCGACGTCATCGTCCTCGTCATCCATAGATAGCATCTGTTCGAACATGGCGATTTGACGCCGCAGTTTGCGCAGGCCTTTCAGATCTACGTTCGCGTTGATGATAACACGATCGCCGACAATCCGAGCGTCAATAGCCGCACCTTCCCGTGCCACTGAGGCCGCCGGCATCGCCTGCGAGTACAAGGTTTCCATGGGGCTTGCTGCTGTCGAAGTCATCTGACTGGGCTCCGTTTCAACGGGAGCCTTGTGTGCAGGCTCCGTTTGTGCGGGCGATTCTAAAGGGGTGTCCTGATTTGCGCTAGGCTTCAGGCCTGCAAATTGCACGTTTTCTTTGAAGATGGTCAGAAGCGAGCGAGCCGACTGGTCATTGAGATTCCGCTCTACCTTCAGGTGGCTTCGCGCGACGGTATCGGCCGGAATGCCTTCGCTCCAACGGTCTTTTTTCCAGAGCCACCGGAAAAGCGGTGGGTGCAATGCAAAGTCAGCGATCATGCCGGCGCGAATTTCGTCTCGCTCGTCAAGGAAATAGCGCCGAGCCGCCCCAGTCAGCTTGAGCTTGCGGTCAGCATTCGAGCCTTCATCTTCTAGCAGTCCGTATTGCTTGAGAGCGCCTGTGGTTTGAAATCCGCCGCTGCTTTTTGGGCTGTAACCCCATAGCTCAAAAGCGGTCACTACGGGCATCGGTTTGCCTGTGCGGTCACCATCAAAAAGCTGCTGTGCCTTCGCTAAAGCCTTTTCCAGGCTGATAAATGGAAAGCGCGTGGAAGCATCGTCGGCCATATGCGATTCTCCAATTGTGAGAGACATATAGCCGAGTTCAGTTCACCGTTCAATGCCAGTTCTTTTCGCCAGTTCAGAGACCCTTGACCGAATCGCGGCTTTCTGCCCATATTGGCTTTATCGGGCGGTAGCGCTCGGGAAAGGAGACGGGTTATGAAAATAAGAGTCGCTCTTGCCGCTGTCACGGCTCACGGACACGGCGCGGGATAAACGAAGAGGCCCCGTAACCGGCCGGGTCACGGAGCCTCAAAGTGGGCCACCAAGTCGAAACTGGAAGCGGCGGTGAGCATATCATCGCCGCTTTCGTTTGTGAATCCCTTTGATCTGTTCGCCGGGGCTGGAGGGTTGCCTATAGCGCCAGAGCGGAAGCTCTAGCTGCACCGGCTTTCGGAAATGCGTCCGCTTTTCGTCAAGCAGGTCTGCGATAGGTGAGGCGCTTGCCGGCGGCACCCTTCAACGCGATGAAAGCGCGGGTGCCGTCATCGACGCCAAGCGCGATACGATTGCTGTAGCGGAAATCGAACTCGGCCAGATAGCGGTGCAGATGGTGTTCGGCGCAATGCTGATAGACGCCCTTCATGCCGCGCTTGAAGATCGAATAGAAGCCTTCCACGGTGTTGGTGTGGACGATGCCGCGACCGTATTCGCCATCGCCATGATTGACCTTGCCGTGCGCCGCGAACTCGGGACCGATGTTCTGGTAGACGCGGGCTTCGTCCGACAGGAAGACGCTTTCCTTGTGAATGTTGGCGTTCACGATAGGCAGGACGCGGGCAACCGTGGCGGTGTCGATATGGAACGAACGGGCGATGCCGCCGCGCTCGACAAGCGTAAGGACCATGTTCTTGTGCTGCGCACCCTGAGTAACCGGAACGCCAGCCAGACGGCCGATGTAGGTCTCGTCCACTTCCACGAACTTGCCAGCGCCGCCCATGGGCGTGAAGTCACCAGAGCGCATGGCTTCGCGAATGCGATGGCACAGGAACCAAGCGGCCTCATAGGTGCATTCGAGTATGCGGTGCATCTGATGGGCGCTGATACCCTTCTTAGAGGCGCACATAAGGTGGATAGCCTGCAGCCACTTGGTCAGCGGCAAATGGCTTTCCTCGAAAATGGATCCCATGCGGACGGTGAACTGCGAACGGCAGGCGCTGCACTTATACAGGCCGTGACGCTCGATGCCGTTCGGGTTCTTCTTAGACGGCTTAGAACGGACGCCTACCAGCTTGTAGTGGCGATCAACACTACCGCACTTCGGGCAAACCGGACCGTTCGGCCACAGTATGGATTCGACATGCTCGAAAGCCTTGGCTTCGTCATGGAATTCGGGGCGGGACAGAACGGACATGGAAAATCTCCTATGTCCTTACCCTACGTAATCAGTTTGGGTTTGTCAACCAGATAATCGCCTACGTTAAGGGCGAACGAAGCGGGAACTCTAGGCAAGCCCGAAGGCGAAGCGACCGGAAACCTTCTGGCAGATGCTGCTCGCTACCCCAGGTGTAGATGCCTGTCAGATTGATGTGCTCCCAGCTCAGCGGCGAGATATGCTTGAGCAGATGATCCGAAATCTCGCGACGCACGTTGCGTAAGTGGGTGACGGCCCGTTCGATATAGACCGTGTTCCAGTGTACGATCGCACTGACGACGAGGTTGAGGCCGGAGGCGCGGAAGGCCTGGCTTTCGAACGATCGGTCCCGGATCTCACCGCGCTCGTGGAAGAAGACGGCGCGCTTCAGCTTATGTGCCGCCTCACCCTTGTTGAGGCCGGCCTGGCAACGCCGGCGTAGCGCTGGACTTGAGTACCATTCGATCATGAACAGCGATCGCTCGATCCGGCCAAGTTCCCGTAGCGCCCTTGCGAGCTGGCTTTCCTTCGGTGATGCGGACAGCTTCTTCAGGATCGTGGACGGCACCACGGATCGCGTCGTGATGGACGCCGCCAGATGAAGCAGATCATCCCAGTGCTCGAGGATCAGGGTGGTGTTGATTGGGGCTCCGATGTGGTTGGACAGCGCCGGATATGCATCGCCCTTCTCGAATGTGTGGAACTTCCGGTCTTTGAGATCGCGCAATCGCGCCACCCGGTGTCGGTGAAGTGCTCCTGGATGTCGAGGATCGTGTCCTGATCGAATAGTCCGTCGAGCGCAAAGGCAGCCTCGCTTTCGGTCGGGCTGATGGGCAAGATGCTGAAGTAGTCGTACTGGTCTGACAGATGGCTGTAGAACTTCGATCCGGGCTCACTGCCGTAATGTAGATTGATATCTCCGCGCTTTGCGGCTCGGTCGCTTGCTCGGAAGAATTGGCCATCAGATGATGACGTCGTGCCACTGCCCCAAAGGCGAGAATGCGGATGGCGGGTATGTGCGTCCGTCACGCAGGCCTGGGCTGCGCGGTAGGTCTCCGACCGAGCGTGGAACGTGCGCATCCAACTGATCTGGTGAGCGCTGATGCCTTTGGACGCGCTGGCAATCCGTTTCGGACCAAGGTTGGTTGCATCGGCCAGTACGCCAGCCAGCATGGCCGAGACATTCCTCGGAGTGTCCCCCGTGCGAACATGGGTGAAGCAATCCGCAAAGCCGGTCCATTCATGCACCTCCCTCAAGAGATCTGGCACCTCGATCAACGGATAGAGCTCGCTAATCTCGGCATTCAGGTCCTCGGCTGCTGCGGGAACTTCGCCAACTGCTGGCGTGACGATAAGCGTTCCACCTTCGAGGCGAACACCTTCGAGCTTCCCGGACCGTGCTCTGTGCGCCAGGCGCTTCAGGTTGAAGTCGAGCATCTGCCGCGCTTCGGTAAGCCACGCCGCACCGTCCTCTTGGACACCAAGTCCGAGGCGACCTTCATCTTTCAAGATTGTGAACGTTGACCGCGGCATCAGGTGCTCGTCGATCGGTCGGAAAGATCGGCTGCCGTCGACCCAAATGTCCGCGGATCTAAGGCGGTCTCGCAAAGCCGCGAGCGTTGCAATCTCATAGAGACGGCGATCGGGCTTGTCCTGCCCGAGGATTAGCCGTCGATCAGCTAGGCTGAGGTGGGTGACCGGGACGCGATCCGGAAGGCTCCGCCGCTTCTCGGCATAGAGCCGTTTCAGCAGCGAAATCGCCGCAAGAAGGGGATCGTGGCGGCGCGCTGAGCGGAACGTGAACGCCTGCAGGAACGCGCCGGCATATTTGTTGACGGTCGCATATTGCTCGGCCGCTAAGGTTAATGGCGACGCCTCGTTGTCCTCGACCATCGACTCAAGCTCAGGCTTCATCCGAAGCAACCGGTGCCATCCAACTTCCTGATCGATAACTTCCAACGCGTTCCGGCCATAATCGTTCGCGGACTGCAGGGCTGTGATCGTGTCCAGTAACATACGTAGCGCTTTGGCGGTATCCGGCCTACAGTCCATGTGGCGCTGCTTCTTGCGGTTATTGGCTTGCGAGAACAGCCGACTCTGCGCCACGATCAGCGCGTGTCGACGGCTGGCATTGAAGTCGTTGGCCAGCCATGCCGGTGTGGCGTTGCTCTCACGGATCATCTGACCCCACCGTCCAGACGATATGCGCATCTGCAATTTCGAATCGATATCTAGCTTGCGCAGGAAGGCAATCCGTTCGGTCAGCCCGACCAGGTTTGACGCATCTGGCGCATCCGGCGCTGATCGCAGCCAATGAAAGCGCGTCTGAGCGATGGCCGGGTCAACCTCCAACAGCTTATCCAATGATCGAAGCGTATCGACCGATATTTCTTCGATCAGCGCTCTCTCTGCTCGCCGACGGGCAATGGCGCGGGCGGCAAGACCGATCCGTTCGATCGTATCGATAGCTGGCAGAAGAGATCCGCGTTCACGAAACATGGCGACAGTGGCACTCGCGATCGCGCCACCGTCGTCGGACATCATGGCCGCCTGAATTGCAGCCAACAGCGCAGCTCTACGGTCTTGCCCCGTCGCGCTCCGCGCGGCCAGATAAACCATCAAGCGAGCAATGTGATCGCGACGCGTTTCTTCGCGGCGTGCATAGAGCGCAAACTTTCCAGCGTCGGCGCCAATCTGCTCGGCAACGTACTTTAGCATTGCGCGAGGCGGAGTTTCATCGGTCGCCAACACCCTGCCTGGATATCGCATCAGGCAGAGCTGAACGGCAAATCCGAGCTGATTGTGTTCACGTCTGCGAAGTCCAGTCTCAAGCCTGTCAGCCGACGACAACGAATAGTGTCGGATGAGGCCGTCCTCATCGGTTGGTATATCGAAAAGTCTCTGTCGATCCTGAACCTTGAGAAGCCTCCGTTTACCCATCGCCCAACTCCATCCACGACTAATCTGCAGGGAGCGTCGTCGAGTCGGACGGGCGAAGAAATCAAAACTGGTGCCCCTGCGATGGCAATCCACAGGGATCGGATGCTGCCCAGCCGCACTATACTAGAGTTCGTGATCCGTTCTCCCTTAGCGTACGATTTCGCACTGCTCTTGTTCCGACCCCATATAGGCGAGCTCGCGCAGCAGCCGGCGGTCGGCGAGGCGATCGAGCGCTTCATGGCGATGCGAGCGGGCGAAATGCGCGGACATGGTCGAGGCCTCTTGGTTCGGACTGATGCGGGAAGACTATCCGCCCTATGCAGACAGAAAGGCTGTTTGGATGCCCGCCCGTAGAGAGACTCTCTCTATTGTGTAGCGTCGGCGGACGATCTCTCCGGCCCTACGGCGCCGCCGGCAACAGGTCGGCTATGGGCAGCGCAATCTCGTCCTTCACCGTCTTGATGACGATGTAGGTGAAGTAACGGTCGATGCCGATCTCGCGGTCGAGCAAGCCGTCGACCAGTCGCTGGTAGGCGTCAATGTCGCGCGCCAGCACATAATCGACGCCGCCGCCCACCGACCAGCAGGCGACGATCTCGGGAATGTCGCGGATGACGCGCTCGAAGCGGTCGAAGTCGGCCTGGCGGTGGCTGGCCGCCCACGCGCGCAACCAGCGCCTGACGATCTTCGACAGGGCGGGCGCTCCATTCCGGAAAGGCGGCGGCGGCCGCATCGACGGCTTCGTCGAGTTGCTCGCGCGTCGCTTCGGGAACTGTGGCGAGAACCTGCTCGGTCGCCGGGTTGAAAGCTTGGAAGCTGGCCAGCGACGTGGCAGCCTGGCCGTTGATCGTCATGGTGTAGTTACTGAAAAAGTCGATGCTCATGGTCTTTCTTCTCCTCCATCAGGCCGTTTGGCCAGATTAGTTGTGGGATTGCTCCCTAAGGCTGCGGCGCAGGATCTTGCCGGTGCTGGTTTTCGGCAGATCCGGAACGAAGGCGACAAGGCGTGGAGCTTTGTAGGCGGCAATGTACTTCCGGCAGTGCTCCAGGAGGTCCCCCTCGCTGAGCTTAGCGCCGGCGTGCAGCACGACGAACGCTTTTGCGATCTCGCCCTTCTCCTCATCCGGCACGCCAGCCACAGCGACCATGGAGACCGCCGGATGCATGGCGACGACCTGTTCCAACTCGGCCGGGTAGACGTTGTAGCCGGCGGTTATGATCATGTCCTTCTTGCGGTCGACGACGAAGATGTAGCCGTCCTCGTCCATATGGGCGATGTCACCAGTGGCGAGCCAGCCGTCTGCGTCGATGGTTTGTGCCGTCGCGGCCTCGTTGTTCCAGTAGCCCCGCATAACCAGCGGACCGCGGACCATCAGTTCGCCCGGCTCGCCCCGCGGCGCATTCCGCTTCGGCTGATCGAGATCGGCGATGCGCGCTTCGACGCCAGGGAAAGGTAGGCCGATCGAACCGGCCCGCGGCGGCCAGAACGGCGAATGACTGGTCGCAGGACCCGCCACCTCTGTCATGCCCCACAGTTCCAGCAAGGGACAATCGAAGCGGCGGACCACCGCCTCCATCTTCGCCGTCGGCATGGTCTGCCCGCCCACGGTACACCGGGTCAGGCTCGACAGATCGGCCGTGGCGATGTCTGGGTGGGCGAGCATCTGGTAGTACATGGTGGGCACGCCCTCGAAAAGCGTGACCTGTTCTTCGGCGATCAGGCGCATGACCTCGCCGGCGTCGAAGCGCGGCAGGACTACGAGGCGCATCCCGCTCTGGAACGCGGCGTTCATCACGATGTTGCCGTAGACATGCGGCAACGGCAGTGCCGATAGCACCACGTCGCTGCGGTGGCGGACATGGATGGTCGCCGTCAGCGCCATGCTGGCGAAGACGTTGCCATGGCTCAGCATCGCACCCTTGGGACGGCCGGTTGTGCCCGAGGTATAGCCAATAGTGAACAGATCCGCAGGCTCGCACGGGGCAGGATCCCTGTAACCGCCCTTCAGCACGTCGGCGAAATCAATCTCCCCTCCGCCGGGCGTGATGGCCTGCGCGCCGGACGGGCGGGAGATTTTCGCAGCCCGGTCGAGCGGCGCGATCAGCGCCTTCGCACCGGAATCATTCGCCATGTATCCGACCTCGTCGCCCGTCAGCATGATGTTGGCAGGTACGACCACTGCGCCGAGACGCGCGAGGGCGTGATAGGCGACGATCCATTCCCAGCCATTGGCGAGATGAAGGACAACGCGATCGCCGGCCGAAATACCCAGTTGCGACAATCCGCCTGCGAAGCGGCCTACACGGGCGTCAATCTCACAAAAGCTAAGGCTTTCCGCGCCGGGCACAGCCACGGCGATTGCATCGCCGAACCGCCGCGCCGCTTCCGCAGCGAGTGTGGACATCACTGGCGACCACATGGTGACAATCTCCTCCCGGTACGTTCCACTTTCCACATATTCTCGCGACGCTTCGCCGTTCGACCGTCGCGTATTGTCCGACCCGAGACGCGCATAACGGCTGCCTCCACGTCGCGTCCTCCGCAGTCAGGCCCGCGTCGTCAGGCTAGGGCTGAAGCCCATCGACGATACGATCTGCGGCCTCTAGGCCCGACCAATGCGCTTGGCCGACGGTGCTGTTGATCATGTAGTCACCCGCAAAAGCGATGCTGGGCAGATCCGGCATGCTGCGGAAATCGGCCAGCCGTTTGACGAAGCCAGTCTCACGGCGGCAGATCGCCAGATCGTTGCGCTGGAGATGCCGGTCAACGAACTCACCATCCGCGACCGCCGGGGTAGCCGCGGCGTAGTCCTTCCATGCAAGATCGAGGATGACATCCTCGTCCTGTCCAAGCGTTTCTGCGCAGAAGGCTCCCTTGAGTTCTCCGCTGGCGAGGAAGAGATCCTCGCCGCGTTCCCAAAAATGCAGGTTGGAAACGCGCGTGAAACCATCCCTGGTCGGCAGCAGCAGCGAAGGTGGCAGATCCCGAGCCTTGGACCTGAAGAGGTAGTGAATGATGTGATGGCCGACATAGCCAACACTAGCGAGGAACTCGCGGCGCGCCGTCTCCAACGTCGGCATCATCTTCGGCACCAACGGCGCCGGAACGGCGAAGACGACGGCATCCGCCTGCATGACCGACTGCTGTCCATTCTTCAGGACGGTCGTCCGCATCCCGTCGTCAGTCTGGACGACCTCCAGGACTTCCGTGCCGAGATGAATTTCACATCCCGGGTCCTTCGCGAAATGCTGACCCATGGCATAGGTCAGCATGCCTACGCCGCGTTCCTTGAACGACCACCAGTTCCCGCTCCACGGGAAGCCAGCCATCAGCCACATCAGCCACGCGACCGAATAGTCGTCCTTCTCATAGCCGCAGAACATCTGCATCGTGGGCTCGAGAATATAGTTGGCGAAGTTCGGGGAGAGCCGATTCATGTAGTCATAGGCGCTTTCTGTGTCGAGGCTCGCCGCGGATGTCAGGTCGCGCGGATCGTTGCGCCCCATCTGCTTGCCGACCGAAGGCAACATCCGCGCGAGCGCCGCCTTCTCGCCGAGCGACAGGAGCGGGCTTTTCAAGATGTCCGCAGGGGAAAAGGACGGCTGCCGTACGATACCCTTGTCCCGATGGAGCAGATACTGCTCATGCGCCTCGGTCAGATTGGCCAAAGCTTCCGGCTTGTAGATGCCGAGCGCCTTGCTCTGCTCGATGAGATTCTGCTCCGAACCAACGAATGCAAATGCCCCCCGTACGCGCCACCCATCCTGCCAGAAATGCGTGCGGCAGCGGCCACCGACTTCCGCCTCGCGCTCAACGACGACGACCTCGACGCCCCGCTCCCGTAGACGCCAAGCCGCCGCCAGTCCGGCGATCCCGGCTCCGATAACCATAACCTTCATGCTTTTCTCCGCGCGCCTTGTTGTTAAAATTCGCTCTTGCAATAGTGGCCATTCTTTTTTAGAGTTAACTCTATGAGTACGCTCCGGGTCAAGCAAAAAGAAAAGCGCATCAGCGCCATCCTCGCCGCTGCG
The DNA here is from genome assembly GCF_044778005.1 of Mesorhizobium sp. IMUNJ 23033. Classification (NCBI taxonomy): domain Bacteria; kingdom Pseudomonadati; phylum Pseudomonadota; class Alphaproteobacteria; order Hyphomicrobiales; family Phyllobacteriaceae; genus Mesorhizobium; species Mesorhizobium sp. IMUNJ 23033. Next base: position 6,332 of record NZ_JBJACT010000052.1, on the reverse strand, counting down.
GGCGAGGAGTTCCGCTCCGTCGGCTTCAACGAGGCAAAGGTGGAGGCCATTGCCGCACGCGCGGAAGTCGCTCCCGCGACCATCTACAATTACTTCGGAGACAAGGCCGCGCTCCTGCTCGAGATCCTACGCGAGCATTCCAGGGAGACACGGACGGTCGTGGCTGCGATCGCCTTCAACCCGCCAGACAACCCGCTGCAGGCAATCGACCGGTATTTCGCGGCCGTCTTCACTGAATCCATGCGTGGCCTTTCACGCGAACTGTGGTGCGAAGCGTATGCGGCGAGCTACACCGCGCCCACGGCGAACCTCGGTGGCATCGTGGCGGAGCTCGACGCGGAACTTTTCGATGAGATGCGGCGTCTCTTCGGCATTCTGCAAGAACGCGGAACGTTGGGAGATGCGATCAGCGCTTCGGACCTCGCCGAACTCGGGCTGGCTATCGGCAACCAGCAATGGTCGCGCTTCCTGACCGGTCAGGTCGACCTCGAAGGCGCGCGGACCGAGGCCATCCGGCAGATCCGGATATTCCTGGATGGTGCAGCGGGAAGGCCGATGTCTTCGAACTCTCGGCCGGACAAGACCACTAAATTGACGACAAGCAAAAACAAGGGGAACTAACCATGATCATCAGTCCACTGCAGGCGCACAAGCGCGATCTGACGGCAATGCGCCGCCGCAATTTCCTCAAGCTCGGCGCCGGCGCCGCGCTGGCAATGCCGTTCGTCTCGCGGTCTTGGGCACAGACCAAGGAACTCACGATCGCCAACTTCGGAGGAGACGCGGTGGAGGCAACGAAGGTGGCCTACGGAGACCCCTTCACCAAGGAGACCGGCATCGCGGTGCGAGTCGACGGAGCGTCTCCCTTGCCCGGCAAGATCAAGGCCATGGTCGATTCCGGCAACATCGTCTGGGATGTATGCGATGGCGACGGGTTCACGAGCGAGCAGCTTGGAAAAGCCGGCGTGCTGGAAGAGATAGATTACTCGATCGTCAACCGGTCGATGATCCGCCCGGGCTTTGTCTTCCCGTACGGCGTGCACACCTATTCCTACAGCTACGTGCTTGCCTATGACAAAACGAAGTTCCCCAATGCCCCACCGACCTTCACCGATTTCTTCGACGATGCCAAATATCCCGGCAAACGCACGCTGTGGAAGTATCAGTGCGGTGCCACCGAACCATGTCTTCTCGCGGCGGGCGTCAAACCCTCGGAGATCTACTCGATCGCTCCGGAAGAACATCTGAAGATAGCCCTCGAGAAAGCCAAGTCGCTCGGAAACGACATCGTCTATTGGGATTCGGGCGCAGATAGCCAGCAGATGTTCATCGACGAGGAAGTGGTCATGGGCGTCATCTGGTCGTCCCGTGCGGCGAACCTGGAAAAGGACACGGGCGGACGTGTCACCTGGACGTGGAGCCAGGGGCTGTTCTGCCCTGGTGCCTATGTCATCCCCAAGGGAGCGCCGGCTGGAAAGGACGCCCAGCGCTTCATCGCCTCCGTGCTCATTCCTGAGCGCCAGATCGTGGCGCTGGAGAAGCTGGCGCAGGGGCCTGGCAATCCGGCTGCCGAAGCGCTCGAAACCGATGCGATGAAGCATCTCGACCCCGGTTTCGCACCGAACTTCGAACAACAGATCGCGCGCGACGAGGCCTGGTACGCCAAGAACTACGACACCATCGCCGCTGCCTGGTTCGACGGTATCGCGAACTGAAAACCGGGCTGACACGAGTGCGAACCGCCGATGCTCCCTACTGGTCATTTGCATGGGTCGCCACGGCGATCATCGCATTCCTCTATGTCGTGCCAATGGCGGGGCTCGTCCTGGCGTCCTTCGGAATCCCGGGTGAACCGGGATTCTCGGCCTATGTGGACTTGCTCCAGTCGCCGGCGGTGCGCAACGTCGTGTGGGTCACCTTCCGTGTTTCGGTGTTGACCACCGTCATTTCCGTGGCGCTCGGCTATGTTCTGGCCCTTTCCATAATACATCTCGACGGTGGCGCACGGTCGATCCTCCTCGCACTGGTCGTTATTCCCTTCTGGCTGTCGGCGCTGGTGAGGGCCCTCGCCTGGCTAATTCTCCTGCGTAACAACGGCCTGGCGAACGAGACGCTCCTCGCGCTGGGCGTCATTTCCGAACCTCTCAGACTCGCGCGCAACGAACTCGGGGTGCTGATCGCGATGGTCCACTTCTGTGTCCCCTTCGCAACGTTTCCGCTGCTCGGCGCCATGACTGCAATCGACTCGCGCCACGTCATGGCCGGGCGCAGCCTTGGCGCCTCGCAGGCCAGGATCTGGCGCGACATCTATCTGCCTCTCACCATGCCCTCGCTCGTTGCCGCGGCCTTCCTCGTTTTCGTTCTATGCCTCGGCTTCTTCGTGACCCCCGCCATCGTCGGCGGCGGTCGCGTCGTGATGCTGAGTGAATATATCAGCTTCTCCGTCTTGGTAACCTTACGGTGGACGGCGGCAGCCGCGCTGTCGGTCGGTATCCTGCTGGCGACGCTGGCCTTCGTGGCAATCGTCGCCAGGCTGATCGGCTTCCGGCGTATGATGGAGGTCGGCTGATGTTCCTCAAAGGGCATGCCCGGCTGGCTCTGGTCGCGCTAGGCTGGCTAATGGGTGTCTTCCTTCTCGCGCCTACCCTGATCGTGTTCCCGATCGGGCTGAACGACAGTCGCTTCGTCGTTATGCCGGACAGCCTGTCGGCCCTGTCGCTACGACACGTCGTCAATGTGTTGACAGAACCGACATGGCTGACCGGAATCCGCGACAGTCTGATCGTCGCGGTTTCGACCGCAATTTTTTCGACGGTCATCGGTTTAGCCTTCTCGATCGGCGTATGGCGCGTCAAGGCGCGGTGGACCATGGCGCTGACCGCGATCCTCGTGGCGCCGATGATCGTGCCGCCGATCATCTCAGCCGTCGCGCTCTACCATATGTGGACGGCGATCGGGCTCTACGACACCTGGATCGGCGTGATCCTTGCCCATACGATCGTCGCGGCTCCCTACTCAGCGCTGACAGTTTCCGCGTCGCTCGCACTTCTCGATCCTAGGCTAGAGCAGGCGTCCCGAAGCCTCGGCGCTTCTCGGTTACGCACAGTGGCGGACGTAATCCTCCCCAACATCAAGGGCGGCGTAGCGGCCGGCGCACTCTTCGCCTTCATCATGTCGTGGGACGAGCTGGTCTTGACCCTCTTCGTCGCCAATCGCGTTGTTTATACATTACCCCGCAAGATGTGGGACGGCATCCGCGAGAACGTTGATCCTTCCGTTGCGGCCATCTCGGCCCTTCTCGTTCTGCTGACGATCTCGGTGCTGGCGATCACCCATTTCCTCAGATCGACCGACCCCGTGCGGCGGAGCCATTGACATGACAGTTTCGAGGCGCACTGGCCATGCCGTGGCGATCCAATCGCTCTGCAAGAGCTTTGGGGCGCTTCGCGCACTGGAGGACGTTTCCCTTGACATCCGAGCTGGCGAGTTCATCAGCCTGCTAGGTCCATCGGGCTCCGGGAAATCGACGCTCCTGATGGCAGTTGCCGGCTTCGTTGATTGCGAGGAGGGACGCGTCCTCGTGAATGGGCAGGACATCACACGCGTTCCCGCCGAGCGGCGCTCGCTTGGCGTCGTCTTCCAGGGCTACGCGCTCTTCCCGCACATGACAGTCGCCGAAAACGTGGCCTATCCGCTGAAGCTTCGCGGCGTGTCCAAGTCCGACATTGCAAGGCGCGTCGACACCGTACTCGACCTTGTCAAGCTACGTGGAACGGGCGACAGGAAACCGCGTCAGCTTTCTGGCGGACAACAGCAGCGCGTAGCGTTAGCGCGGGCCTTCGTGTTCGAGCCCGGCATCGTCCTCCTCGACGAACCGCTCTCTGCTCTCGACAAGCAGTTGCGCAGCGAGCTCCAGTTCGAGCTCAAGAGCCTGCACGAGCGCCTTGGGACGACGTTTATCAACGTCACGCACGACCAGGAGGAGGCGATGGCCATGTCCGACCGCGTCGCTGTGCTCAAGGACGGAAGGCTGATGCAGGTCGCCACGCCCCGTGAGATCTACGAACAGCCTAACTCGCGGTTCGTGGCGGAGTTTGTTGGACATGCGGCGTTCCTCGACGGCACGGTCGCAGCGCCTTCCGCGGACCGGTTCGTCATCGAGATCGGTCAGCATCGATTTCCCATCCATGACTCCGGCCGACTGCGAGCCGGTGATGAGGCGAGCCTCGTGCTGAGGCCCGAACGGCTGCAATTGGTCGACAGGTCCTCTCCGGAGGTCCGGCCGTCAATCCCCGGCACGATCATCGGGTCGGCATTTCTGGGACCGCAATGCGTCCATGTCGTGCAGACGGACTTCGGCGCAGTCAAGGTCTCTATGCCGTCATCTGGCCGACCTAACGGTTTGGATAAACAGAAAGACGTGGCGATCGTTTGGGAACCGGATGCAGCCATTGTTCTGCCGAGTACGCGTGAGCGCTCGAACTAGAGTCTTGAGATTCAGGTGCCAGTTCGAGCTTGATTGTGATTAGAAACGGCGGTTCCCCGTCCTCACTGTAGGGCGGCTCATAGGGCGCTTCCTCTGCTTCGATCTTGCGGATGATTTCACGAAACGGCGCACCTGCCGTCTCGTAATAGCGGCGGATGAACTTTGTCCGCTCTTGCAGGAACCAAAGGACATCCATCGCCGTGTTACCCCACTGATCCCAGATCGATCGTGATCGTGATTGCCGATTGGATTGGGGCCGACCGGGCATAAAGCACCAAGGCCTACACCTACAATGCCGCGGGCCAGCTTGCGGGTGCGACTGCAAACAGCATGACGGCAGGTACATATATCTACGACTATCTGTCGCGGCTGGTGTCGCGCACCGTCAGCGCCTCGTCCGCCACGCTGCACATGGTGCACGATCTCGACGGCAATGTGATCGCCGAATACGACGCTTCCGGCGCGCTGCTCACCGAATACATTTCGGTCGAGGGCCGGCCACTGGCGATGATCGCCGACGCCAGCACGGCGCCGGTGCTCTACTACGTGCTCACCGACCAGCTCGAACGGCCGGTGATGATGACCGACCAAGACCGCAACGTCGTCTGGCAGGCGAGCTATCTGCCCTTCGGCGAGGTGCGCACCATCAGCGGCACAGCGACGCTAAACCAACGTTTTCCAGGTCAGTGGTTCCAGATGGAAACCGGGCTCGCCTATAATTGGCATCGCCACTACGATCCGTCCATCGGCCGCTATCTTCAGCCCGACCCGCTCGGTATGCCCGATGGTCCGAGCCGGTGGGCGTATGTCAAGAACTCGCCGCTGATGAACGTGGATCCGACCGGGCAATTTACCCAAATTCCTCCTACTGTTCTAAAGTGTATTCTTAATCCATCAAGCTGTCTTCCATCCCCTCCGAATTCTTGTCAGGCGCTCCCCTGAAGATATGCCCGACATATATCCTCCGCCCCCTTCTCCGCCGGGGCAATGTTCGTGTAATTGCAGGGTAGTGGCAGGTCGAGATGTGTTGGATCGTCCAAAGCCTAGATTCATTGTGCATGGCGAGGGTGCCGCTGCCATCCGCCACATCGACACCAATACGGTCGGCTCGCAGCCACTTATATTGCTCCAGAGACCGGCGTGATGCGGATCAACCGTGGTTTCCCCGATCGGCGAAATGGGCAAAACTCTCGAGACTTCGCGCAGGCGAGTGAGCTTTTGAAGAGCCCGGGACAAAGCAGAATAGCACCGCCGAAATGCTGAACCCCGCAACACCAATGCCGGCGATGACATCCACGACATAGTGGTTGGCAACGATGGCCGCGGAAGTTGCCATCAGCACGTTGAGGAGACAGATGGGGTAGCGGAGCCATTTCACGCCCCACGCCGCCCACGCACAAAGAACCGCGATGGCGGCATGGACCGAGGGGAAGGTCATGATCCCTTGGGCCTTTGTCAAATCGAGAACGAAATCCGCTTCGTCCCGGACGGCGTTTAATTGCCGCAGAAACACGGTGCCCCATGCCCCTTGTAGATTTTCGAGGTCGCTGGGATCGACATTGTAGATACTGTAGGTCCCAAGAGCGGGGTACCAGATCGAGATAACGCATGAAATGAAGCAGATGACCGCCCAGATGAGGGTCATTTGATATGAGCGCAAGACTTGCCCAGCCGAAGCCAGGATCAACGGCAGCGCTAGAAGCTGGTATGGAAAGCTATCGTAGGCGACGTTCAGGGCGTACGAGAGAAATTTTCTGTCGTCAACGAATGTAACCAGCGCTACCCAATCGAGGCCAAGCAGCGCCTGATCCATCTTTTGAAGCTGGTCGTCAGCCCACGGCATGTT
>NZ_JBJACT010000051.1:0-28283 GCF_044778005.1 Mesorhizobium sp. IMUNJ 23033 | reverse complement strand
CCACAAGAGCTTCACCATTGCTACCGATGTGGAGGTCTACTTTTGCGATCCGCGCAGTCCCTGGCAGCGCGGCAGCAACGAAAATACCAACGGCCTACTCCGGCAGTACTTGCCCAGAGGAACAAATCTCGCTCACATATCGCAAAACCAACTCAACGCCATAGCCCTGCGGCTCAATCAACGCCCCCGAAAAACCTTGGGCTTCGAAACGCCGGCTGATAGATTGCGAGCGGTGTTGCGTTGACCGGTTGAACCCGCCGGCGCAAAGCAGTCATGTGCTGACGGGCTGCGTCTAGTCGAAAGTTCGCGACCACGCATGGTCTTGCATGCATGTGACCGCCGGCTATGTCTAAAAAATTTCCAACCGGCGATAAATCAGAGATAGCGAAAAATGAAGCAGTTCGGTCATACGGCGCCCGACTCGGTTTATCCGCCGCACGGAAAGAAAGCTTGCCACAAGGAAAGTAACGTGCACATTGCGTAGATAAAGCGCTCCACGTCTAGTAGCGGAACAGTATAGTATAGGCCCTTGTCTCATGCGAACGAGGCCACGGTACTTTTCACTACGGAGCATCCGTGAACAGGGGGGCGGGAGTGGAGAGAGTAAGCGAACTATGGTGCTGCGAAGGATCGGCAGAGACAACGCTCGCGACCAATGCTCAGTGTTTCTGGCGCAGTCTGACGGTTCTCGGCCTTGCCGCCGTGATGTTCGCGACAACGGGAGGTGGAGCGTCGTCGCAAACAGTTTCCGTGCAGTCGGTCTATGCGGCAAGCCCCTCCGTCGAGATCACCAGCGATCGCAGGGAGGTGAGCGCGCCGTTCAGGATCGCAAATACCGGCACCATAGCTTTGACCGTCAGCGTGGTTGCGCAGCCGATCGCCAGCCAAAAGCCTATCGCCTGCGGGGAGGGGAAACCGGATTGCACGCTCGGATGGATTGTGAAGGGGCAGAGGCTTTCCCCCGGCGTTCCACGGGACGTGTCTATTCCTCCCTTTGAAGTGGTCGACCTGACTCTGGAGGGTGTCGCCGGACTCCTCGGCACTTACACTGCCACCCTGATCGTCGGACCGAGCACCGCCAACCCCGATGTCAAGTCCGCCACCTATACAGTCAAGCTGACTCGCAAAATGGTCAGCTTGGGATCCGATGCGGTCCAGGTTCGGCCCCGGAGGGACGCGGACGCGTGGGATAGGCGGCTCCCTACGCCCGCTGACCCTCAGCTTCGCGAACAAGTCAGAGACCGCTGTGGATATCACCAAGCCGCTCCAAGTGCGGCTTTCGCGGGACGACGGCGGTGGAACCTATTCGCTCGACGAAGGCGTTGTGACGCCCAGCTGCTCCGTGGGGGAAGGCCAGCTTCGGCTCGAACCTGGAGAGTCAGTCGCCTGCTCGGTCGCTCTGCCCGACTTTTCGAGCGCGCCCTCCGGGCGCTATCGCGCGGACATACGGGTCGAGCAGCCCGGAATCGAGGCCGTCACGGCATCGCGGGAATTCACTATAAGGCAACCATGGCTCTACGCATTCGTCTTGCTGCTGGCCAGCAGCATCTTCGGCGCTTGGCTAGCAGGATGGCAGAACAGCGGCCGCCGCCGCGCCCTCGAAGCTGCGGACGCCCTTACGCTGAAAGCCAGCTTCCTTGACATCATCAGGGCAACCGGAGGCCCTCCCCTTGGGCCAAAGGGTGACGCTCTCGTCCGGACGATAGTCCCCGAGATCGACAGGATGGTAGTGAGCCTAGAAACGCAGTCGGATGCTAGCTTTGCGGCCCAACTCGACGCGCTGGCCGCGCGCTTGCCGCTTGTCGGGCGGTTCGTCGAACTTGAGAAACAACTGGGGCAGAATCCGCCCCAGCCTGCTTACGACAGCGCCTATGCCGCGGTGTCCCAGGCCTCGCCGCCGGCTGATGCTGGAGCGAAGCTGGATACATTGGAGTCAGCACTTACCAAAGCCGGAGCAAGGATGGCGCCGGTTCCCGGGCTCGACGGAACCGGTCAGTTCTTCTTCCGCTTCCGAGCGAAATCGCCGGCATGGCTTCGTGCCTTGGTCAGGAGCATCGATCGAGCGATCCTGCTCCTTGCGATCCTGCTTGTTTCGCTGACCGGGATGCTCACGCTTTGGCAGCCGAATTCCACCTGGGGAGATGGCGGCGATATTCTGACCGCAGTGCTCACCGGGATCGCGGCCACCGCGACTGGATCGCTGGGACTGCTTCAGCTCGCCTCGGGTTACACGCTTGCGAAGATCGGCAAGTAGGCCGACGCGCTGCAGTGTATTTTGAGGCGAACCGGCCACGTTCCGAAGAGCCGAACGGTCATGAGCAATTATGGTGACAGGAGGCACATCGATGGCTAATGGACAGGTTTCCGAAAGCCGAGCACAGGAGACCGGCGCCGCATCGCAGAATTCGAGGAAGACTTCCTGACCACGGTTCAGGAAGCGCAGCTCGACGTCACGATCGCAGTTCATTTCATCCATGTCCTCGACGACGACGGGACCGGGGGCGTCACCCCCGAGGTGCGAGCGGAACAAATCCGCGTGCTAAACACGGCATACGAGCCCGTGGGCGTCAGGTTTACCGAGAATCCGCAGCCGACATCACGAACCGGCAGTTCTTCCGGATGGGGCATAAGTCCGCCGCGGAAAGAGCCTGCAAGCAGCAGCATCAGGCCGTCTCGCCACAGAACGGACTGAACTTTTATACCTCAGGGCCTGCGGAGGCGCTCTTCACGCGGCGAAGGAGCAGGCCGGAAATTGACCCGGAGACGCCGTCCGGTAAGGGCATTGCACTCTGGTTGGAATGTTAGAACCGACTTAGAGAGACAAATAGCGGCAGAACAACTTTCGTCGCGAAGTACGATTTTTGCACGAGGTCGCCACCCCGAGCGATACGCCCCTTAATAATGCAACTGTAGCAGAGTTTCGCGGCCGTTCGGCGGAATGAAAAGAACCAGGAGCCTATCGAACTCAGTATCGCCAATGGCGTCGATGCGGCCGCCGCCGAGCCCTTCGACGATAGAGCCCACCGTATTGCTGTGGCTCACCGCAACTGCAATCGTGCCTGGCGGCAGGGCCTTGATGGCTGCCACAACTGCCTCGACGTGACCGTCTGGGCCCGCCTGCCCTGCCGTCGAGAACTCGGTAACGGAAATTCGATCGCCAAGTGCTTGCTTGAGCGGCGCGAGCGTCTGATGAGTGCGCTGCGCATCGCTGCAGAAGGCCTTGCTTACGCCGCTTTCGGCCAACATATGTGCAAGCATCCTGGCCCGTTTCGTGCCGACAGCCGAGAGCGCATCATCCTCCGAACTGCGGTCGGCATGGCGCAGAACAAAAACTATCATTGGTATCTCCCTTCTGCCCGGTTCGGCGTATGGCTCAGCGTCGAACGCCGTGTCATGTACAGGATCTCCAGCGACAGATCATAAATGTGATCGATCGAGCGTATCACGGGCGTTGTATCTCGTCGGTTTCTGTCGACGGTTCGATGGTGTGAACGGGATCGAACGATGCGAGCCTTCGCTCGACGATGTCGCAACCTTTCGGTAGTGCGAACTGTCACCGCAAGACGCCAGAGCGAAATCGAACCGCTGCTGAACCAAACTGCCCATTTGGCCAAGTCCATCCAATCGGATGTTGATCGGATCGATCCACCTGCCAAGATGGTAGGTGGAGAGGGCAGCGCAGTTGATCGCGATGGCTTTGAGATCACGCGGGAAGCGCGCAGCGCTAGAGGTCAGGGAATACCCCTGAAAACATGCCTCAGGGTTTTTACAACCGCCCGCTGAAACCGCGATCGTCAAGTTCAAGGCGCAGCTCCTTATTCCAAAATAAATACTGCTCCCCAGGTTGCCACATCTGCCTACGAGGACTGCCCCTGACAAGTCTAGCTAGACGAAATCCGCTCGACAGATTCTATCGACAATGGACCGTACTGCCTGGATAGTGTATCTTACTAGATCAAGTTCGAACGCGGGGGGCGATCATTCCCATCCTAAGCGAGGATGAGCGAGAAGAGCTAATAGGCCTGCTGAACGACCTGGTGAGCGGTCAGCCTGCGCCTCGCGCCTATCTCGCTCTGTTGCTGCCACTTGAGCTGCGGGGCAAGCTCGATGCCGCGGGAGGTCCGACCTTCCTGTCCAGCCGGACGATCGAGATCTGCCTGGTGAGCGGATATGAACTCGCGCCGCCGGCGCTGCAAGGCATCTTGGAACATTTGATCGCCGCTGGGAACGTGAACGTGGCGCGATTTCGCGACCGACTTGCAAACCCTCCGCCTGCGGCCGCGCATCCGCTCGACGCCATTGTGCTGAGCAATCGGCTGCCATTCGCCGACCGCGCTCCACTCCGCGCGATATTGCGCGACATGTCCGTAATGCAGAGTCCAACACCGATCCTTGCGATTGGCGGCGAGGTCGAGAGTGGCCGGTCCCACTCGGCGGAACTGGTTTCTCATTACTGCTACTCGCAGCAGGACGCTGTCTTTTGCAAGTTCGCGCTCACACCGACAAATGCCGCGGAGTCTGGACCGAAGGAGATTGCGGTCGACCTTGTCATCCAGCTCGGCGGCACAGCGGCCGAGGTGCCGCCGCCGCCGCAAACATCCAACAAAGAAGCCTGGTACAAGGAACTTGCGAATTGGGTGATCGGCAACGCCAACAAATCCGAGAACGGAATCAATCGCCGCGCCTGGGTAGTTCTCGACGGTTTTGAGCGCGACATCCTGCGCGAGGACACGTTCCAATTTCTCGTCGAGTTGCAAAGGCTGTTCACGCTGGGTGTCACAGCGCGAAGGCATCGGCTCATATTCTGCGGTTTCCCCGAAGAACTGGTCCTAAAAGTTGGCGCCAGCGCAAAGAAATACACAACTAAGCCTCTGACCCGGGACCACGTTGTCGAGGTCGTCGAGATGATCGTCGCCGCGCAGCCGGCCATTCCGCAAGAGGACCGCGCATTCGTGATGACAGAAACACTAAAGCTAATTCTCGATAATCAAGTGCCGCCGTTCAAAGCGCTGACGATAGTAGGCGAACGACTTCGCAGTGCCATCGAAAGGGCTGGCATCTGATGGCGGAGCTGTCCAGTTTCAGTCGCGCTTTTTTGGCTGCGCTCGCCAGTGATATGTCGCAAGGCGATCGCACGAAGTCCACTTCCACGAGCGAAGAGGATTCCACCCTCCAACGTCACCTCGCAATGGTTTCGGTCCTGCACGTGTTTACCCTACAGGATTTGAAGCAAGTGGATGGTTCGCGCGACGCGGTGGCAATCGCGGCCTTGCGGCGCGCGAGTTATGCCGCTCCGGGATTTCGCGAGCAGCGCGGGAGGTCGCTCAAGCCGGATGAAAGGGAGAAGGCCTTGCGCGAGATCGCCCACCCGAACGACGCGCTCGACCTGATCGCTAGGTTTCCCGGTCGGATCATGACCCCTGCGCAGCGCTTCTTCGAGAAGCTGGTGGCGGGGCAGGACATCGACGTCGACAAACTCATGCATGCAGAGTTGCTCGCGCTACGCGAGGCGAACAGGTGGGCAGGCTATCTATCGATCGAGCGTTTCACCGAAAGTCAGCTCAAGCTCGCTGTCGACAATGCCGCCGCGGTCTCATCCATCGAGCATCTGCAGGTCGAGGAATTCGTCGGGCGAGAGAACGAGCTCAACGAGTTGCGGGTGTTTACCGGCATCCGCGACCGGAGCCTGTATGCGAAGGTAACCGACTTCGCTCGCGGCGGTGAGAACCAACTGCTGCTCATCGAAGGGCTAGGCGGCATCGGCAAGACGGCACTGATCGGGCACTTTCTGTTCAATAACCGCGGCGACACAGATGGTCCGCTGTTTCCGTTCGCCTACCTCCCCTGCGACGACAGTTCCATCGACCTCCGGCAGGGGCAGTCCATTCTGATCGAGGCCGCCGGCCAATTCGTCCGCCTGGTTTCCATCCGCAGCGCGATTGTCGGTAAGTCAGAGCCGATCACTGTCTTTGAGCGTGCGTACGAAGACTTCGTGCGCGCGACCAAAGCTTACGGCGAAGCACGTGGCCAGCTGACGTCGCGCCGATCGGAGTTGGAGTCGCAGGAGCAACGGCTGGAGTCGTCGCGCGGGCAGCTGTCCCTTTTGGCCGAGGCGTTCGCTAACCTTGCTGGTGCAGCCTGCAAGGCGCTGGAGAGGCCTGGGGGCAACACTCCGCCGGCGCTCCTTTTCATCGATACCTTCGAGGAGGTCCAGTACTACGCCCGCGAGCAGCTTGAACCATTCTGGAACCTGTTTTCCCAGCTTTTCAATTCCTCAAGCCACATCAGATTGCTGATATCGGGAAGACCACCCCTTGCGACAGTGCCGACGAGTATCCGACAAAACAAGATTGAACTGGTGGAGCTTGAACCAGTGGCCGCGGTGGAACTGCTGCATCGTGAGACCGCGATGCCTCGCGAGGCGCTCGATTCGGTGGCCCGCCAGATCGGCGGCAATCCGCTCAACCTAAGACTCGCCGCCCGCATAGTCGCCGAAGAAGGTGCGCAACCCGGCAAAGGCATCGTCGATCTGCAGACCCGGCGCTTTGGACTGTTCAAGCTCGGACCGGAGGTTATCCGCGGCCGGCTCTATCGCAGGCTGCTGGAGCGTATCCATGACGAGGATGTGCGGCAACTCGCGCACCCCGGGATGGTCTTGCGCCGCGTGACTCCAAAAATCATCGAAAAGGTCCTCGCGCCTCTATGCGGGATAGCGGGCGTCGATGAAAAGCGAGCAATAGAACTCTTCGAGGCCCTGATGGCCGAACATACCCTGGTCAGGCTCGATGACGACAATTCGTTGCGCTACCGTGAAGACGTGCGTGCGCCCGTGCTGTCGATGCTCATCGCCGAAGACCCTCAGCAGACAATGCGCGTCCACCGTCTTGCGATGGATTTCTATCGGCCGGAGAGGGATGCAGTCAGCGTCGCCGAGTTCATCTACCACGGTCTCATGAGCGGCGCCAATCATCACTCACTCGATGATGCCTGGCGTCCGGACGCGGCACGCTTCCTGAATACGGCGATATCCGAGTTGCCACCGGAAGGAACGATATGGCTCGCCACCCGAATGAGCCTGGAGATTGGTCCCGAGCTGCGCGCAAACGCGGACACCGCTGCCTGGGAAAGGATCATCGGCCCGGAAGTGTTGACTCTGCTGGAACATAGGGGGTCGGCCAGGGCGTTGCAGCTGCTCGACCAGCGGGGCGAGCGGACACCCGACAGCGCTCTGTTTGCCATCGAGGCGCGATGCCTGATGTCGCTTGGCAGAGCGGCTGACGCCAACAGGCTGCTGCAGTCGGCGCTGGCCGGCTTTCCGGTTCATGGCAATCGCGGCCGTCGCGCGGAGTTATTCTGGCTGCTTTATCAAGTTCGCCTGTCGCAGAGTAGCCGGACGGAGGCAGTCGCCGCGCTCGACGATCTGATCGAGATTGCCAAAGAGATGCGCAGCAAGCTGGCCCTCGTTCAGGCGCTGGTGACGCGGATAGAGCACTTGCGCGAGGAGAAGGCGGACGCGTCAGTCTTCCAGGGCAACCTGAGCAAGGCCCTGCTAGAACTCAACGGCGGCGAAATTCAACGCGAGCCGGACGTGGTTCGCAGCGGCGTGGCAAACCTTTCCGAAGATGCGGTTGGCGAGGCGCGGGACGTCATCCGACAGATGGCATCGAGCCTCTTCGACCTCGTCGCCAACGGCAGGCTCCAGCGCCAACAGCGTTGGATCGATGTACTACGCGCGATGCTGGAGGAAGCCCAGCAGCAGCCAGAGCTGGAACGGTTCAGGCGTTATAGTGCGCAGACACTTGCTGATACCGCGGGAACCAGGACCGCGCTGCCTTCTCTGCTCGAAACGGCCATCGATGCCATCATGGATGGCGGCGATGGCCGGCTTAGCGCTCGGCAGGCCTACGCTGCCCGGATCATCTGGGTGATTCTGCAGATGGAGACAGGCACTTTGAAGGCCGCCACGCTGGCTGGCCTTGACGAGTATCAGCCGGACTGGCGGCGCGCGGCCTCGGCGACGTTAGCGGCCGTGTAACGCGAAGTGAGGAGGAAACTTTGGCGGGGTGGAAGCAGTATCTCAAACAGCCCGACCTCACAGCGATCGCCGAAGCCGCCATCGCGAGCGGGCTGGCTACACCAGAAATCTTGACTGCGCTGCTCAGGCAAATTCCGCGCAGTTTTACTGGTTTGCTCCCCGGGTTTCCGCTTCCTCCAAACCTGCGGCTGCGGGCCGACCTCGATTTCATGAACCGCGTGCACAACCTCGTTACCGGCGAAGTTCCTCTGGCGATCTTTCTCTCCACGATGATCGAGTCGACGGGGGACGCCGCCGCAATCGGCGTGTTCGAGACCGCACTGGCCAAGGTCAAGGCCCTTGAACAGGCGCCGCTTGTCGTCACGCCCGAAGCCATTCCTGGAGCGGCTGCCGACGATCAGGTACAGCCAAGCGGACCCTACCTCACCACCGCTAATCGCGAAGTCTCGCGGGAGGCGCAAATCAGCGAGTTCGACGAGACGCTTGCTATCCGTTATCTGCGCATGGGCGCGCGTGCTGCCGGATCGGTCTTCAAGATCGTCATACATCGGCACATCGACGGTGAGGCGGAGTTCATCACCGACGATCGCCCCCGGCTGTCCAACGGCACGGGCTGGGTCATCGCACCCGGTCTCGGCATTACAAACCATCACGTTGTCAACGCACGCTCTGCCTTGTTCAAGGAAGGCGATGCCACTGTCGATGATTTTCGACTCCAGGCAGAAACGGCAAAGGTACGATTCGACTATTTCGAAGTGAACGATACTGCAGACGGTGTGGTGCTCGGACCCGGTGCGCTGCTGGCAAGCGACGCCGAGCTCGACTTTGTTCTGTTGCAATTGCCAAATGCATTTGGCGTCCGGCTGCCGTTGAGGTTGCGCCAACAGAAGATCGGCAAGCGCCTAGACCAACCGCTTGGCACCCGGGTCAACGTCCTGCAGCATCCGAACGGCAGCCCGATGCGGCTTGGGTTCCGCAACAATTTCGTGGTGCTCGGAGATGACAACGTGCTCGCCTATTTGACCGACACGGCGTCCGGGTCTTCGGGCTCGCCGGTCTGCGACGATGCGTGGAGCGTTGCGGCGTTGCACTATGGCTCACGCGGCGTTTCGGATCAGAACCTCAAACTGATGGGCAGGCTTGTGAAACAGGAGAATGTAGGGACCCCAATCCCTCAGATCCTGAAGCATCTTGCCGCCAACCATGCCAGCCTGCATAAGCAGATCGTCGACGGTCAAGCCGGGCTCAAGCCCTGAGGCGTTCACGGCATCGATTGGTGGCGTAGCGAAGACCATGATTGCGCGTCGGGAGGCGGCTTCTCTCCTTCCGCCACCCTAATGAGACTGTAACCGCCGTCGCTGAACAGGCCACCCGGCACCTCGCCTGTCACGTACAGTTCGCGCTTGCGTATCGCAGACGCGACGCGAACGGCGGCGCCGGACGTGGCGAGCTCGTCTTCGACATCGCCGTCTTCGCAATAGGCGATGGTGAACATGCCGAGCGTCAACCAGTCTACGGTCGGATCGCGATAGGCCGCAGCAAGGAGCCTTTTAGGTGATGCAGCAGCCGGAACCGCCGTCAACGATCCGGTGCGGCGGGCAGGATCGATAGTGCGCGGTATCGGCACGTGCATGATTTCGCGGACGCGCCGCTCCACGTCGGCCGGGCCAACGAGGCCGGCATTGCTGTCGCCCACGCGCCAGATCGTTGCGTCGGCAAGCTTCGGTTTGGCGCTGCGGGCAAGCAGGATGGCGCGGTCTGGCGTTCCCTGGCATAGACCGG
The DNA here is from genome assembly GCF_044778005.1 of Mesorhizobium sp. IMUNJ 23033. NCBI lineage: Bacteria > Pseudomonadati > Pseudomonadota > Alphaproteobacteria > Hyphomicrobiales > Phyllobacteriaceae > Mesorhizobium > Mesorhizobium sp. IMUNJ 23033. The sequence continues at coordinate 18,466 of NZ_JBJACT010000051.1, read as the reverse complement.
CAGTCGTCCCACCTCGCGTCGCTTGTGCCAGGACCCAATCGTCGGCCGTTGCGGTCGCCAGATCGTCGAAGAGTTCCCTTGCCGAAGGCGAACCGAAATCGACGAGAACGATCGCCAATCTCTGATCACTGCCCGTTTCGTTGAGGCCACGCCGCAGGCGTCGCAACTCGCCCAGCATCGCCACGGCATCCGGGTCGAGCACGCGGCCGGGACCGAATACCTCTTCGAAGTCAATCAGCAGGCACAGGACCATCGACCACCGGCGCTTCGCCCATGAGACGCTTGTTCTACCACCGAACCTGCGCCCAGACTTCAGCCTCTTCCGCAACGGCTGCCGCTGCCTGGCCTGTCAGCAAGTCGCGGCGGAACATCCCCACCTGCGCCCACATTCGCTCGCGCTGTCCGTTGGTGAACTCGTTCATCCAGTCGTCATCGACATAGTTCATAAAATTGTGGATCGGGCATTCTGCGCCGGCCGGAGCATTTGCGCACAGATTATGCGGCTGCTCAGCATCCGCCGGCTTGCCGTAGTTGGGGCCGCTGTGCGCTGGCGTGTCGCTGACCTCGTCGCCTGGAAGCACGCATGCATCCTGGAATGTGTGGTAGAGCCCGAGCCAGTGTCCAACCTCATGCACTGCCGTCATGCCGAGATCGTAAGGTGCCCCTGTTCCGCCGGGCAGCGAGGTATGCACGATGACGACGCCGTCCATCGCCGGATCACCCTCCATTTGGAACGGAAACGTAGCCCAGCCGAGCAGCCCGCCACCCGGCTCAGCGGTATAGAAATTGAGCCCGCGCTTGGGATCGACCGCTTGGTTTTGCGTTTTGCAGTTGCGCTCGCGCGCAGACATATGACCCATGCGGAAGAATTCAGGGTTGTCGACAAGCGAAACGTTTCCTTCCTCGGCGGTGAACACAATCCCCATTGGGGCATAGGCGTCATTGAGCACCTTTACCTGCTGCTGGCGTTGTTCCGCGCTAATCGCGCCCCGCTCGCCATCGACGACGTGTATGAAATGGACCGGTATGATCAGGGACAGATCGGCCTCGGTGATCCGCGTGTCCTGGATGAATTGCGCTTCGAGTTCGGCCATTCGGGCTCGGTCACCGCTGCCGATATCAATGGTAGCGCATCTGCGTCTTTGCACCATGATATGCTCCTTGCTAACAGATCGTGTCGCGGACGATATCCGCATCCCACTCAACTGGACGGCAACTGTGGGATTGCACGACAGCTATGGAAGTCGTCAAATTTAAGCTGTCTGCCGGCAGATAGATATTGCGCCTTTTGCAAGACTTGCGCAACGTTGGAAGAAGTAGATTCTGCGAGAAAAATCTTATGTGCTTTCTAAAGCGGGATAAACTTGGTAAAGAGGAAGCGCGATTGCGGTTCAGCGATTACCATCGAACACAAGGCCGCCCCGCGCCCGCTTTCGCCCGCACCGAAACCGAACCCGGCCGAAGGTTGCGCCGACGATCTGGTGTGAGCGCATGCCTGGCACAAACGTCACGCCGGAGTGACGGATCACCGCGATTGGGCGGATCGCCAATTGTTCAATTGGGCTGCCCGACGATCGTAGCCACCTACCCAACATTCCGCTCAAGATCTGATGCCACTCACATCGACGAGCATTTGGAACGCTGTCGCAGTGGCCGGCGCGGAGGATTGTCGCGTATAAACAATAAATATTCGCCTAAAATTGTAGTAGCGACCTAAGAGAGATCTTCTACAGTCGATGTTCCGGCTAAAGAAGGTCGTTGTGATTGGTCACAACAATTGCATTTACCGCAAAAAAAATGTATGTTAATAAGGTCTAAATCACCTTTCCCCGCTTAACGTCGACTCAAATTCGACGCCAAGCCAGTTGTGTAATGCCTTGGGGAACTGCCTTGAAGTATTATCTCATTCCCGCGATCATTTCTGTTTCGGCGGCTTTGACGCTCGGAAGTGTTTGGAAGTCCGAGGCTCAAACCACGTGTTTGGCACCTTCCGCATGGACTTCGCATGCAGACGTCCCCTCTCCGGACAACACAACTGCGCCGTCATCAAATTGCGCCTTCCATGTTTGGGCCTGGAACACATTTCTCTGGATTACGCAGCCGGGAGAAGACGGCAAACTGCGCTTTCAAACCTTCGCTACCCTTGATGAGCTCTTCTCCGAGGATGCCTCAGCAATGCGCTTCTCCGCCTTGCCGAAGGAGAAGGTGCTGGAATTAACTGTGCGGGTGAACAAATCGTTTGAGATGCAGGGGCTAGACAGCATCTTGCAGGCGGGAACACGGGGTGCGCTGGTTCACGGACCGGGAATGGACAGCGGCCGAGCGCTCTACTATTCGCAAAACGTTGACCCGGTGTTCTACGAGTTCGTTCGTACGAACAAATACTATCTGCCGGACGAGTATGCCAGCGCACCGGCGGATACCAATTTTCCCATCGGCGCGGTCGAATTTAAGTATTCATGGAGAATTGTCGGGGAGGGCGAAGATACATCGACATTTTTTGTGACTCCAGCGGAGATCTTTCTTCTAACCGAAGGAACCGATAGTGAGGGAAATAAAATCGTCGTGGTCGATCCAAAAAAGACTAAGACAGTGACTGTGGCTCTCGTGGGCGTGCATGTCGTTGGCGTCGTGAAAGACCACCCTGAGTTCATTTGGGCGACCTTCGAACATAGGAACAACGCTCCAGACTTGCCAGTTGGGATGAGCGCGACCTCGGCGGATCCGGTCAGCGACCGAGAGTGGACATTCTATCACGCGAACACGGCTGCTAAGGACAGCAACCACAATCCGGCCACCGAGATGAAGCTGGTCGACGCAGACAAGCAGCTTCTGTCACCTGTGGTCAACGTGTTTCGCGCCTTTTCCCTTGGCGGAGGGTCGCAAGAGAATGTCGCGAATATCCAGTCGCTGAACGAAAGCGTTCAGACCAAGGTGCTCGCCGGCAGCGTCTGGGCCAACTACATGCTGGTCGGGGGTGTCTGGAGTACACCGAACAATGTTTCGCCTGGAGAAGCGATAACGCCGCAGCTCGGCTCCGTTAGTCTTGCCAACACGACCATGGAAACCTTCGACCAGCTTTTCCCGGGCGTGAACTGCTTCGCTTGCCATACAACTTCCGGCGAGACGATGGGCAGCGTTCAGCTTCCGGCGAAGAACATGAACCTCAGTCATATCATGACCAACGGTTTTCTCCGCCAGCTGACGGCCGGCAAGTAACTCGGAGTCGGACGATGACCAACGTGACAGACTGGTCCTGGGTTGTCGCCGGCGACGCGCCTATTTCGGATTCCCGCACTGACGACATCTGGTTCTTTGACGAGATCAACGGCTGGCTGGTGAACAGCAATGGCCAGGTGCGCCAGACGACAGACGGTGGTCTGACGTGGCATCAGAGGCGCTTTATCGATCCGTCGATACCCGGCTTCCCCTATCTCCGTTGCATGGGCTGGCCGAACGAGCGCGTTGGCTGGATCGGGTCGGTGACCAAGTTCTCGACGGGCAAGGAATACCTGAATGTCTTGCTGCACAAGACCGAGGATCGCGGGCTGAATTGGACGGCATTGACCAACCTGCCGCAAGATGCCCCGGCCGGAATCTGCGGGATGTTTGCGGTCAGCGAGGACGTGGTCTATGGCGCCGGTACCAATGACCCAAACCTCCCAGGCCCTGGCGTCATCAAGACCACCGATGGCGGGGCTAGCTGGACCCATGTCGATATGTCGGAACATGCCGACAACCTGATCGATGTCTATTTCTCGGACGAAAATACTGGCTGGGTGGTTGGCGGCAAGATTAGTCAGAACTGCCCCAAGACCAAGCCAGGTTACGAGACCGCGCAACAATACGCACAGCTAAAGCCGGTCGTTCTGAAGACTACCGACGGTGGCGCGACCTGGACGGATAAGGCGGCGGGGGTGGACTTCGACTGTGGCGAATGGGGCTGGAAGATCCAGTGGCTCGATGCCATGCACGGGTTCGTCTCGCTGGAAAACTTCACCGCAGCCGCAATCCTGCTCACCACGGATGGCGGCGAGAACTGGACACGCAAGCCCATCGTCGACGGTGCCGGGACCCCGATCAACGAGGATCTAGAAGGGATCGGCTTTATCACGCCAGAATCTGGCTGGGTCGGGGGCTGGGGTAAGGCCTTCAGCGGGCTCCTAAACAGTGCGACAGTCGATGGTGGCGCCACATGGATTAGTCAGGACAACGATGCGTCGAATCTTGCCTCGGATGTGCGGATCCGGATCAACCGGTTCCGCTTTGTCGGCGACCCGATCCGAGCAGCCTATTGCAGCGGGCACACAGTCTACAAAGGCGGGCCCAAGGACCAAATGGTTGCCATTGAGACACAGGCAACTGCGCGGGAGGCCAGTACGCCAGGTTTCGCCATGGCGCATGTACCCTACGATGCAACCGGCGTGGTCGAGATCAGCTATGTGCTGGAATCGGATGCCAATCGGGTTTTTGTCGGCATCTGGAATCATTTCGCCTTTCATATCCGCACTGTCGTTGACAACAAGCCGCAAGTGAAAGGCCACCACAGCGTCACTTGGGACGGGCGCGACGACGAGGGCAACCGCCTGGCTGCTGGCGTCTATATCTGTCGTATGTCCGTGGACGGCAGAGCGGGCGAAAGCCTGATGGTCCGACTACCGACAGGATAGTTCACATTTTTCAAGTTTGGGGAGAGAAGATATGCCCATCACCTGGGAAACGATCGAGGGATACTTTACCGATATGGATGTGGACCATATGAAGCAGGTATCAGCAGGTTGGCCCAAGCTGCTTGATCTGCATGATGAGCAGAGTGTGCTTTACTATGCTGCCCAGGTCCACGCCTCGGTCGACAGCGGACGAATGCCGATCGGCGAGCCCCGGTGGAGCCCGGAGCAGGTCGCGAATTTCTATAAATGGTGGCAGTCCCAAGATCCGAATGCCGATGCAAAGCGGATTAGTTAGCGAACCAGCCATTGCCGCAAAATGGCCAAGTGACGATCCCCATTGTGGGGTCATAGACGACCTGAACTATGATGACGGGATCAGGCAAGCGGTAGCGCTTGGCATGATCAAGTTTGTCGGGAAACCAACGTGCGGCAAGGCGCCTGATTTCTTCTCGCATCGCAGCCAGAGGTCCAATAGCATTCTGGACCTGAGACCGTCCAATACACGCTCACTGTGCCCGGAAGCGACAGTGTTCTTGCAGCGACTGTCTCGACGCAAACGCCCGCGGGTATTGGAACTAGGGCCAGGTGCAGGTGTGGCCGCCGCGGAGATAAGAGGCAGGCTGCCGGAATGCCGATTGGAGACTGTGTCCCTGACGCCGATTGATCCGTTTCTTTGGCTGAGAAGCCGGGAACCAAACGACCCACGAGGATTGTCCATAGACAGGCGACGGGACCCTTACATCGATCTGCAATATGTAGGCCACATCGACCAAGCTTTACCCACAATAGAACAGCAGTTCGATATGATCTATGATTGTTTTGGACCTTTTTTCTGGGAGATAACAAGTGCGGTACGAAAAAATTGTTTCCAGAAAGCAGAGAATCTCTCGCAGGCCGTTCTAAAGCTACTAGGGCCAGGCGGAATATTTTTCGTCGCAGCCTCTGACGGACAACTCTGGACGGAGAGTCTCATGAAACAAAATTCAGGGCCAAACGATACACTTATTCTGCTTCCGCCAAGATACCACACTACCCAGATACGAATCTGTATTTTTGAAAAGGGGCATCAATAAGGGAGGTTTGTTATGGCTGTGAGTTTTTCGGGTTTATGGAGTTATCGAAGCCTTATCAACTCACCTGACCTGTCGGTCACATTCAACGACTTGCGTTTTGGCGCCGGAACGCTGGATTTGAACGAGCCCAACCCCGGCAAGATTGGCGGTTCGTTGGGCGGAGTAGGATGGTCGCTTGCACTTGACGGCACTACAACCGAAGGCAATCCGCCCGTTCTCCGCTGGCAGGGCAATGGTATGATTGGCGCCGAGGCGTGGGTCTACGACTATCTGGGTTATCTCGTCCCGGATTGGCCGGACGGTGTGGGGCAGACCGACACCATTGTCGGCAGTGTCATTCGCACGAAGCCCCATTCGAATGGTCAGGCCGCGGCAGGATACACGGCTTCGTTCTATGCTGTGCGTGCATCAGGATAGGATCATTTCGCAGACGGCTCCCCGTTTGCGCTTCTTAGTTTCCGACAGCTCACTTTTTGGGAGGAAGCAAGACATGAGCGGCCTTTTCAAGCGTCAGAATGTTTTTGATCCAGGCGCAGACTGGGCCGCTCCGATCCTCTGGTACGCCCGAGGTGTCAAGGCGATGAAGGCGCGCAAACTAGAAGATCCAACAAGCTGGTACTTCTTTGGGGCGATGCACGGGATATGGCGCGAGCTTTGGGATTTCTACAACATCACCGCAAGCGCCGATGCGGGTCCCAAACCCTCGGACGCTGCGACCTATGTCGATCAGTGCCAGCATCAGAGCTGGTACTTTCTGCCATGGCATCGCGGCTATCTGATCGCCCTGGAGAACATGATCCGGCACGAAATCAAGCTACAGAACGGCCCGCATGACACTTGGGCGCTACCCTACTGGAACTATTTCGGAACTGATCAGAACGTGCTTCCGCCCGAATTCCGAACCGCAGACTGGCCGGACGGCATTGGCGATAACCCGCTTTTCGTAGAACAGCGGTGGGGGCCTCTCAGCAGCAGCACGCCTTTCGACGTGAACTCGCAGACGAATCCTGATCCGGTCGGCCACCCGGACTTCGTGGGACCCGGCGGGGGCGGCAGCGCGGGCTTCGGTGGACTGGAAACAGGGTTCAACCACGGTGGCGGCACCAATGGCGAACTCGAAATGGATCCCCACAACATCATCCACGGCCTTGTAGGCGGCGGCCATCCAACGCTGTCTTTTCCGGATGGCAGACCCTTGCCCGGCCTGATGTCAAATCCGCGCACCGCCGGGCTCGACCCGATCTTTTATCTGCACCACTGCAACATCGACAGGCTCTGGGAAAGCTGGAACAACTTCCCGATCGGCAAACCCGCAACCAAGCCGACCGATTGGCAGAACCCCACCGCCCCAAAGTGGCTGAATGGACCAGCCAGCGTCGGCGAGCGCGAATTCGCGATGCCGAACCCAGACGAGAGCAAATGGGTTTACACGCCGCAAAAGATGCAAGACATCACTGAGTTAGGCTATGAATATGACGACCTGACCCCAGGTGCAATCGCGCGTCCTATCACTCTGGCCGCACGCATGGCCAATCTGGGGCTGACCGCGGTTGTAGGCACCCAAGCCGGAGGCCTGACGATGACAAAGGTGGAGATGATCGGTGCGAGCGCCGGCAGGATGTCGCTTGCCGGAAGTGGGACCATGCGAAGTTCCGTCAAGATGGAACCCACGGGGCGTGCCAGAGTGTCTGAAAGCCTGAGTGCCAAGCCGCTGGCGCCGGCTCTACCCGACCGTGTGTTCCTCAATCTCGAGAACGTGACCGGCCTACACGATGCCGTTATCTTTCAGGTCTATGTGGGTCTGCCCGACGGGGCTGACCCGGCCGCAAACAAAGGGTACTTGGCGGGCAGCGTCTCGCTCTTTGGCGTGTCTCAAGCCAGTGATCCGGCCGGCAAGCACGCCGGCAACGGCATCACCTTCACGCTGGAGATAACCAAGGTCATCGACAAGCTGCATCTGGACCACGATTTCGATGTCGACAAACTGTCGGTGGATTTCGTGCCGCTAGGCAACATCCCCAACGCCGCGAAGGTCTCGATCGGGCGGATCAGCATTTACCGGCAGTTCGAGTGAGTCTTCCGTGCCCAGCTACCCAAGCCGCGCGCGAACGGTGGCGTGTCTTTGCGCCGCTCGTGCTGGCCGCTGGACTCGCGTGGATCATCCTGGCGGTCGGCCGAGAAAGCGTTGCGATCCCGGCGATCTGCTCGGCGGCGGTTCTCTGGTCCGCCCCCTCTGCGGACTTGTATCTTTCTGTGTTTGCCTTCGTCTCGCCGCTAACACTGGCCGCCGGATGGATCGTCATGGTGTGCGCGATGATGCTACCGACCGTGTATGATCCGTTGATACACGTTCGACAGCAGAATTTTCGACATTTACGACCGTGGTGCACGCTCCTGTTCATTAGCGGCTATATTGCTGTCTGGACGCTTGCTGGCGTCATCTTTCTAAACGTTGCACTCACGGTCAAAATGGCCTTGCACGGCGCTTCGTGGCTGCTGATCCTTTCCCTAGCGGTCGCCTCGATTTGGCAGATCTCCCCTTGGAAGCAGGTGGCACTGAATAGGTGTCATCATCGCCCCAGCTTGGCAGCCTTCGCGCCAACTGCATGTCACAACGCGTTTTCACTCGGCGTTCAGCATTGCCTTTGGTGTATCGCAAATTGCTGGGCGTTGATGTTGATGACCTTTTTTGCTCCAGCTTATCACGTTGCGATCATGGCAATTGTCGCCTTTTGCATTTGGGCCGAGAGGATCGAGTCGCCCCGTGCTCCGGGATGGAAAATACGGGCGCCTACGAAAGTTATACGACTGATTGCTTCGTATATTACAAATATTCGAACAGCATATCTTGGGCGATAAATCTTTCATCAACGAGCGGTCGGTTATATTAATCTATTTTTGCATAGCGAATTAATTACTTAACTTAAAATAGTATTCGTAATCTTGTGCGCATAATGACTTAAACGCGCTCGATGCGCAATGAACAGGAGGAGAGACACAATGGCACGAACACCAGTTTCTAAGTCTCATCAGAGAATCTGCGCGGTGATGCCGCATCACTACTTCTTACCCCGTTTATCGGGAAAACCGGCGGATCATCGAGGCCAGCACGAGGAGCGCCCGGCTAGCGACGCGCACCAGCGTCATTCGCATTCCAATGGTGGTGCACGTTCTTTTCCATACCGACGAGGAAAATATTGAAATGAGCCAGATCGAAAGTCAGATCGCTGCGCTCAATCGTGACTTCCGCATGCAAAACCTGGATCGGGACCAGATTCCGAAGCCGTTCCGCGTATTCGCCGCCGATACGCTCATCGAGTTCGGGCTCGCCGTGCGTGACCCAGAAGGCAATGCGACCACCGGTGTCACCAGAACGCGAACTTCAAAAAGCGTCTTTCCGTATGACCCGAGCGATACCGCTGGCAACGAAGAAGCTGGACGACATGATCAAGTTCGGCGGCTTCGGCAAAGCCGCATGGCCCCGCGATTCTTATCTGAACCTATGGATCTGCAGCCTTGGGGCTGGTCTCCTTGGATATGCTCAGTTTCCCGGCGGGGCTCTTGCCACTGACGGAGTTGTCATCCTGAACACGGCGTTTGGATCGAGCGGCATTGCCGGGCCGCCATACAATCTCGGCAGAACTGCCGTCCACGAAGTCGGTCACTGGTTCAACCTTCTACACATCTGGGGAGATGATGACGGCGGGTGCGGTCAATCCGACAATGTGGACGATACGCCAAACCAAGCTAGTGCGAACGGTTCGAGTGTTCGCATATCGAATTTTCCGCACGTTACCTGCAGCAACGGGCCCAATGGTGACATGTTCATGAATTACATGGATTTGTGGATGACGACACCATGTTCATGTTCACAGCCGGCCAAGTGAAGCGCATGAACGCAACCTTGGCCGGACCGCGGGCGTTGCTATCGGAATCGATGGGCTTGACGCCAGTGAGCACGCCGGCGCTTGCGCCCGAAGCTATCGCTTTGGCGGCTCCTTTTGCACGGTCGATCCTCGGCGATGAACGAGGCGAACGTCCCAACAGGGAATTCGATGGAATTGCGTGGGTCTGAGGGCCAGACCGCCAATTGCGCTGAGGGAAAATCTCAATGGCCCAGCCGGTCCACGTCAATCTGCTGCACGGTCGGTGGGTCCATGCGAGTGAGGAGGATACGGCCACGGAACAGGTCTATCGGCCGGCCGGCTTTCCTCTTGCTCCCTCGCGTGGGCGCTCGGGCTTGCAATTCAATGAAGATGGAACATTCAAGCGAATTGGAATCGGCGGTACCGACATCTCAAGTGTGAAAGAGGGAGCATGGCAGATTGATCGCGCGAACGCCGGTAGCGTCCGCATCGAAGCAGCCGGCGAACGTCAACTGCTAGAAATCAAGGAACTCAAGCAGGACCGCATGACGATCAAGCGCATCCCATAGTGGTCTTTTGGTAGCGCCTCTTCCGACTCGAACCCGGAGGGAGGGCCTCGATCAAGCTTTTCCCACTGGTTGGAGGTGCGAGACATAGAGTTCGAAAACCTTCCAAGAACCCCAGTCAATCGCGAATTGTAGAACTGTTGAATAACCGCTTTGGGCCGTAACCGGTCCGACAGCTTTAATCCTCTGATCAGGCAAAGCAGCCATTCGGAGTGATGAGACAAGGGTCGACACGTCGCCCGCGAACTACGCATGAACGATGATATTGTAGCTTCGGCCCGAGCGCATCCGCCTAACATCGAGCATCTTACGGCGTAGCGGCGGCTTTAGAACAGTCCGGCGTGAGAGACTGGACGTTTTTGTGCCGTTGGCCGCGAAAGTCAGCGCTCGGTCTCAGGTCTATTTGCGCACTTCGCAGGTACTTTTGCCGATGCCATAGTTCTCGAGGGAGCGGGAACAATGAAAAATGTGAGACTGGACATTTGAAGGATTTCGCGGCATCCAGAACGGGAAAGTTCTGTTCGGCGATTTCACTATTCTCATCAGCGCAACATTTCCGGCAAGACAACGGTCGTTGAGGCGCTCGCGCTATTGCTGGGGCGCGAGCGGATCGTGTGCAATCTCACGGAGCATGACTTCTTCGGCTCCGATCCGCTGGTGGCAACGAAGATAAAGATCGTTGCCACGATATCGGGTTTCCCGCCCAACGACGTTGCCCATAACCATGACTGGGTGCTGGCGATACGGGTCGGGACACCTTATGTTCTCTTCTACGATGCGCTGGGGGGAATCTTGAAATCAGTCTTCGTGCACCTGTCGGACATACATTTCGGCCAGGAGAAGGACGGCGGTACAGACGCTGTGAACGCAGACGCCAAGATGCGCCTGATCGAGGACGCGCGCGTTCAGGTCGGCAAACTTGGCTGCACGGCGAATGGCGTGATCGTCACCGGGGATATCGCCTTTTCCGGGCAGGAGCACCAGTATGCGATGGCGGCGCAATGGCTCGCCCAGCTGACCGACGCCATCGGATGCGACCGCACAGATGTCCAGATGATCCCGGGCAACCATGACATCGACCGCAAGAAGATCACGAACACGATCGACAGCGTCCTCTTCTCCATCCGCGAGGGCGGCGATCACTGGCTGGACCGCCATCTGGACAACCCAGGCGACTGCGCGGCCCTCTACGGTCGCTTCGACGCCTACAAGGGGTTCGCGCTCGACTATCGGTGCGAATTGGATCTGAACGGCGGCATATCGAAGAGCGCGAGGCTCGACCTCGCGCCAGGCAGGGCGATCCGGTTCGTCCGCTTGAACTCAGCCCTCATCTGCTCCGGCCACCCCGAAGAAGGAAAGCTGATCCTCGGCGCCCGCCAGAGGATGCTCCCGATCGATGTCGGCGTGGAGAACATCGTCCTCTCGCACCATCCGCTCAACTGGTTCCAGGACTCTGACAAGGCGCGTGGCTATCTACGCGGCCGTGCGCGCGTCTTCATCTCAGGTCACGAGCACTTCCCGAACCTCGACATCGAGGACGTGGAAGACGGCTGCCAGGTCATGATGCTGGCGGCGGGCGCCACCGCCCCAGACGAGGTCAACGAAAAATTCACCTACAAGTACAACATCCTCACGTTCGAGTGGGACGAGCAGCAGGACGCGCTCGCCGTGACCGTCGATCCACGGACGTGGAATCCAGACATGGCTCGCTTCGAACGCGACGACGCCTTCATGGGCGGGCGGCAGGAGCGACAGGTTCTCGCCTCGCCCAACTTTCACGACGCACCGATACCAGCTTCCAACACGCCGGAGAGCGAGGTGACGGCCGAACTGGTGGAGGAGCCGTCGGAAGTCCGGCCGGCCGAAGACGCGCTTCCGGCCGCCCAGGACGATACGTCGGCCACCGCGCCGCCAATTGCGGGCGCCGAACCTTTGGCCGAGACCGCGACGGGGCCCGCGCCCGAGCCCGAGCCGACGCAGGACGTGCGCGACCTTCAGCTTCGCTTTTTCCAGACGCTCTCCGAAGGCGAGCGTCTGCAGACGTTAATGAAGTTCGGCGTCGTGGCCCAACGGCATGGCGGCATCGATCATGCCATGGAGCGGCGGCTGTTCCGCCGGGCGATCAGGCAGGGTAAGGCGGCCGAGATCAGGCGGATGCTCGACGCGACTGAAAACGGAAAGGGCGGCAGTTCGAAATGAGCATTATGGCAAAGCATTCCCAGATCATCTGGGCACAGCCGACCGACGCGGACGTGGCGGCGCGGAACAAGGCCGTCGCCACGCTCCGGACGCAGCTCGCGGGGCAATCCACACTCGGCGCCATCAAGACTGCCGGCGCGATCGCCGACTGCTTCGCGGGGGCGCAGCTTCCGGCTCCCCTGGCCTCCGAGGTGCAGAGCGCCATCAGCGATCATAGCCCGGCTTTCTTGCTTGCGAATGGCGAGTTGCAGGGCACGGTCTGCCTCGCGGTCGCGGCGCTCGCATCGGTGCGGGAGCACGGCGTCGAACGGACGGGCTGGTCCAACGTGGACGCCATGGCTGCGGCGCTCTGGTCCGCGCTCACCTTCCAGGGCCAGGTGGAGAACGCCACGCTCGAGGAGCTCCGGCAGGAACTTGTCGGCGCCTGCTGCGACCGGGTCGCCGTCGTCGCGAAGGAGGTGCGTGTCCGTCACGACGTGCCGGACGTCGGCACGCTCACGATACCCGAGGCGAATGCGGCCGGCACCAGGGCCAACAACGCGTATCGCAAGGCGACGGCGCCCGTCATCGCCGCGCTCAAGGGCAACCAAGACCTGGATCGCGAGGAGATCGACTTCCTCTGGTGGGTCCTCAGCGACTACAGCGAGATTCTCGGCTGTCCGCTCGACGCCAAGGATGTCATGCCCCGGGCCGTAGCGGCCGGCATCGAGGGGGCGAAGATGCTGCGCCGGCTGCCTGGCGACGGCTATCGCCACGCGGTCCTTCGCCGCGTCGGCGCATCGGACAAGTTGTCTCTGTCGGCCCTGATTGCCGCGGTCGGGGCCGATCGCGCTCCGCTCGGCCAGGCGTTCGCCGGGACATGGTCGGCCGGGATCCCAACGGTCTTCCCACTTCTGTCGGCGCTGGCGGCGACCGGCGAGGTCCAAGGCCCGGGGACAACGCTCGATGCGCGGGACTGGGGCGCCCGTGCCCTGCTCGAGACGTCCATCGTCGCGATGGAAGGCCGTTTCGGCGGCGACGCGTGATGCGCGGACCCTGCACGAACACGACCTGCACGTTCAACGCCACGCGGACTTGCGTGCTCGGCAATCCACCCGAGGAGTGTTCGAACCGCTCGCTGATCCCGGACGACTCCGACGACACGGCGCTCGCCGAGCGGATTTCCTCCAACTCATTCGCCGATCACGAAAAGGCGGAAGGCGAAACCTTGCCGTCCGGCAGCTCCGGTACGCCGGTGCCGCTTGGGGGCGCCGTGCTCCCCGCGCCGGACGACGATCTTCCGGTTCTTCCAGCCAGCCGGACGCTCGGGATTCCCCAGGCCAACGCGATGATGGAGAGCCGCCCCACCTGCATGGTCGGCATCGTCGGCCTGGCAGGCGCGGGGAAGACCGCGGCGCTGGTCAGCGCCTATCTCCTTCTCTCGCGAGACCAATTCGCCGGATATTCATACGCCGACAGCGACACGCTGCGGGCCTTCGAGGAGATTGCGGGCGGCAGCAGAACCTGGCAGGAGGGTAGCCCGCCCGAGCAGATCACGAGCCATACCACCCTCTCGAACGACCGAGAGGCCGGTTTCCTACATCTCCGCCTGTGGCGTCACGCGGATGACCGCCTTCTGGACGTCCTGCTTCCCGATCTGCCGGGCGAATGGTCCCAGGCCCTGATCGGGCGCAACGACGCCGAGCGCCTCCATTTCCTAAGGTCGGCAAGCGTGATCTGGCTGATGATCGACGGCCGGCAGTTCGCTGACGATCACAAGGTCATGAAGGCCCGCTTCGACACGAAGCTTCTGATCGAGCGCCTCGCCAATCTGCTCGAGGGCCGGCGCCCTCGGATTCTCGTCGTACCCACCTGGCAGGACAGGCAGCCTTTCCCGCAGGCGGAGGCGGACGAGCTAATCGCGTGTGGAGGCGCCTTCGGCTTCAAGGTCGAAGTAGTGCCGATCGCCTCCTTCTCGTGGAGCGACGACATGATTCCCGGGTATGGCGTCGCGGATCTGTTCGATCGCTCATTCTGCGTCCTTCCCCCCGCCCCTGCCTTCTGGCCCGTGACTGAGGCGGAGGCGGGCGACAGGCGGCTGCACGCGTTCAGGAGGCGGCCATGACCGACTGTTCCATTATCCTCGTCGGCGGCCCGGCCTCCGGCAAGACGAACTATATCGCCCGCCTCTGGCTCGCCTTCCAGGCGAAGAAGGGCCGGCTCAAGGCGGAACACTTTCCGGACAACATCGAGTACGTCAACGAGGCGGTCGCGCATCTCCTCGCACGCAAGTTCGCACCCAGGACCGAGCACAACATGGAGGAAGGCGCGCGCCGCGACTTCACCGTCCCCGTGCGCGGCGGCGACGGTGCGGGCCCCGTGCGGAGCCTCACCGTTCCCGACATCACGGGGGAACTGTGGAAGCGCTCGCTCGAGACCTACGAGCTGCCGCAAGAATGGATCGACGCGCTGGAGGCCTCGTCGTCCGCGATCATCTTTATTCGCGCCAACTCGAAGCTGAATCACCAGCCGATGGACTGGGTGACGGCCCGGGAAATGCTGAAGGGGCATAACGACGAGGACGACGACGATACGGAAGACGACAGTGACGACTACGGTCAGAACGAGGACGAGGACGGCGAGCCGATAGCACGGGCCGACCCGCAGCCTCCGGCCGATCCGCCCTTCCTGGTCGAAGCACCTGCCCCGGCCACGGAGGACATGGGCACCGCTGAACCCATACTGGCCGACGCCGAGGTGCAGGATGCCTCCACGAAAGCGGCAGGCCTGCCCGCCCAGGTCGGCTTCTGCGAACTCGTCCGGTATCTGACGCTTCTGCTGGCGGACCGACCGGACGGATCGAAGCCCCGCGTGGCGATCGTGGTGACCGCCTGGGACACGATCCATCCCGCCACTAGGGCCGCCGGCCCCATGCGGTATCTGAAGGACCAGTTCCCGATGTTTGCTGGCCGAATCCGGACGCCCGGCCGCCTGGACTTCGGCGTCTTCGGCATGTCCATCGTCGGCGGCGACCTGCGCAACCCGGCGTTCCGCGAAAGTCTGAAGCGACGCGATCTTTCCAACCTCGGCTATACCGCCGTAATGAGGGACGGTGCGGTGGTGGAGGACCCTGACGTCACCCTGCCGCTCGCCTGGGCTCTCGGCGACTGAAAGACTGGCCATGATCGTCGACCAGCAGCTGCACGGATATCGCAACGGACACGAGCTTCTGTCTGGGACCATTCGGCTGCCTGCCCGAGATCAGGATCTCGTCGACCGCCTCTCCGACATCGCCGGCCCCATAGGCCCCGGCGAAAAGTTCCCGCCCTATCTCACATGCTACCCGCTTCCGAGCGGCTCCCACTACATCGTGGCGCGGACTTGGCTGGACCTGACCGCGCCGAGGGCCGGATGCGTGCGCACACGTTCTCTAATCGTCGCCATGTCCGACTGGACCGGCCTCGCCGATCCTGCCTCGCTCGCCCGAGTGGCCACGGAGGCCGGTCCGACCGATCCCGGCCGTCAGCTGATGCTCGAGCCGTCGCTCGCCCCGCCGCTTCCACCGGTGGAAGGGCCCGGCGTCGAACTTATCGAGGCGCTGTTCCTCGAGGACAGCGTTCCCGTTGCTGTCTTCGGCGCCCCTGCTCCCGAGCTCCTCGCGCTCCGCTTCCTGACCGCGATCTGGCCGTCGATGCGTCGCCGATTCACGGTTTCTACCTTCTGCAATTCCCCCCGGACCATCGCGAAGCGCAGCTTCGACCTCGTCTTCGCACCGGTCAGCGCCCGATCGCGCTTCTCCGACTGGAAGGGGCGCCGTATCGACGGGACGCGAAAGGGCGCGTCGCGCCACCCCTGGTCGGCGCGGATCGAGACCGAGATGCTCCGCGCACCCCATCCGTCGCTACTCGGTCTAGACGTTTTCGGCGAGATGGCTGGCGACGAGCAGGGCAGCCAGGAGGCGCTCCGACTATCCCTTCTCTGGGAGGAGCTTGCCGGCAAGATCGACACCGAGCCCCATGCGGCGCTCGGGCTGCTCGACATCGCCAATACCCGTCCTGCGAGACGCGCCGAACTGGTCGAGCGCCTCACGCCGACGCTGGCAGCCGCCGCGAATAGCGCCGCGTCGCGCATGCCCCCAGCCGACGCTTGGCGCTTCCTCCAGGTCCTGATCGGAAAGCTCGGGCAGACGCGCTGGCAGCTCTCGCTCGCCCGCTCGGTCAGATCGACTACCACCGCGCTCGCCACCCGCACCCCGCTCGAGGCCGTCGCCGCCATCCCCGTCCTCCTGCGCGAGAGCGGCGGCGACTTCCTGCTAGGCGGGCTTGCCAACGGTCTTGCCAGGGCGAAGCCCTTTCATCCGATAGCCGAGGCGCTCGCCGGCCTCCCGCCGCTCGATCTCCTCAAAGTGATGTTGGGCGCACAGGATCTCGCCGCTGCCGCCTTTCGCGAAGACGCCGGCCTGGAGTCGCCGCTCGCCACGGGCATCGTGCATGCCCGGACCGGCGAACGGGCCGAGGCCTTTCGTCGCTTTCCGCGGCATCTTCTCGCGGATCGTCACGCCGAGGTCCTGCACGCGCTGCTCGTCGATGCGTCCGCCGACATCGTCGTCGCCGAGACGCGCCGCCTCGCCGGTGGAAACGCCCTGCAGCAAGCCGCCCTCAACGACGTCGTCGTCGAAGCCGCCCGCCTTAGCGGCGCCGTCCGGGCCGTCCGGGACATCGCGGTCAGCGCGCCCCACAGCGCCCCCGCGAACCGGATGCTCCGGGACCTCCTCGAGCCTACCCCTGCCGACGTCGACTGGATCGTCTCCCTCCCGGTCTCGGATCCGCGCAAGTCCGCCTTCCTTGTCGACGTCCTCTCCTCCGCATCCCAGGAGCAATTGCGTTCCATCGTCGCGCGCACCGGTGTTCTGGCCAGGATCGTGCCGATTCTGGGCACGATTCCGAGTGACACCGAACTCCTCGCCCGGATCGCCGAGACGGTTCCGCTTGCAGCCGAGGAGTTGATCCCGCTCGTTACGCAGCTGCTGCCGTCGTTGACTGGGAAACGTGGCAGCGCTCTCGCTGCACGCGCGCTCGACAAGGCTCTTGGTCGAGATTTCGGAGCCGATCGCGACAAAACGATCGCCGCCCTCCTCGACCGTTCCGGTCGGGAACTCGATGCCGCCGACGCTTTTCGCACCGGCCTTGCCACCGGCGTTCCTGCCGCGCTGGCCAGCCACAACCTCGTCCTTTTCGATTCCTCCGCCCCGGAGACCCGTGGCGCCTTCCTCCGAATCCCGGAAGTTCTCGCCGAGACGATCATGGCCCGCCACCTCCTCGACCTCTCCTATCAGGCCGCGGAAGCAGCCGGCCGCATCCTCTGGGACTCCGCCAAGGTCAACAACCGCGGATACATCCGTGCGAGCGCTGCGCTGCTTCGTTTCGTCATGCACGAGCGCGGCATGTCCGCATCCCCGATTGTCGCCGCCGTGTTCCCCTCCGTCTACCGCGAGCTCCAACAGGATAGCATCCCGGACTTTCTCTCAATCGTCTTCCTCTTCATGGACTGGGATCGCTGCAAGATCGCCCGCCGCGATCTAGCCGAAACCCTCCTGTCATCGAAATGGCGGCCCCGCGACATCGCCCTTGCTGCCGCAAGAGCGGGCGATCCCGAACGCATCCTGCGCAACGTCGCGAGAAGACCAGGCGGTCAGGCCGCGATCGCGTCGATGGAAAAGGAACTCGGATCCATTGCCGATCCATGGCGGGCGCAGGTTCGGAAAGCGATCAAGGACGCGAAGGGCGATGGTCTGCCGGCTAAGCTGCCTTTCGACATCTAGCACCAATCGTGGCCGCAGGTTTTGGCAGACCGACATAAGGTTCCGACGACCAATAGCCTAAGCCGACCATAGACACATTGGCCTTCAGAGCCGGGGCACTGACGACTTGCAACCTGAACGTATGGCAGCTTCTGGGGTCGGCGATTTCGCCGATGAATGACGACAATGAGGCGGCGGGTTCAACCGGTCAACGCACAACACCTTCTAATCTGTGAGGATGAGGAGGTGGCATATGGTGACGTCACGGATCTGGTTCACGACGGCGCAGAAGGCTGGGCTGTGGGAGCGCTGG
>NZ_JBJACT010000050.1:0-30898 GCF_044778005.1 Mesorhizobium sp. IMUNJ 23033 | reverse complement strand
GTCCGCCACGCAGATCCGAACTCACCGCCTCAATGCCATGGCAGAATGGAAGGCCGCGGCGTTGCAGATTGCCTGAAAACAGCTGTGGGCTTCCGCGCGTCCACGCTTCAAACAATGTGACAGCGCCCCCGCGCCTCCTGGATGCTGCTTGCTCCCAGCCTCGTCATCGCGTTTACGTCCCTCGCGGTTAGCATCCTCGGTGACTGGATGCGCGACAAACTCGATCCGACCCTCGAGTGATGGATTCTCAGATGCGAAGAAGGTGATCTCCATGCTCGTCAAGGGCAATCGGGTGCGTTAATCGCGTGACAATAGGGCTGGGAGCTGAACCTGTCGGGAACGTTTGAGTCTCGAGGATGTGTCGACGGACTCTACCCAGATCTGGAGAAGTTCAGGGTCTCAGGTCAGCACCGCAACCTCGACCACAGTGTCACGTCAGGCCGTTAAAAGCTCATCGCTGTGCATCAAGACAGATAACTGAATGGAAAGCACACTAACCTCCCAAGCTAACAACACATGGCAAGAGAATTACAGAAGACACGACATGGCTACTTATTTCGGAGCGAGGGCAATCAAGCGGCCCAACGTGCGCCGCAGAACTCTTGCGAGCTCTTCGTTCTCTGCGCGACTTCTAACCGTGAGGCGAATATACCGATCTGCATCGCTCATAGCTTGGTAGCCGCATTCTCGTACGAGGACGGATTCGAAGAGAATGAGATGATGCTTGAGTTCAGCAGCGGAAACCGAATTTTCAGGCAGCCGGCATAAGATGAAATTGGTTTGCGAAGGCACGACGTCGAGGCCCGGTACCGTCCGCAGCTCCTGGATGAAGTGCTCTCGATCCTCTCGTAACGCTCTTAGACTGTCTTCCAGTTCCTCTGCGAATTCGGGCAGCAAGAACAGTATGTATTCCGCAATACCGTTGATGTTCCACAACGGCAGTTTCCGGCGCACGGCAGTAACGAGATCGGTATTACCAGACATGAGATAGCCGAGTCTGATTCCGCCGAGGCCGAAGACCTTTCCGAGGCTCTTCACCACGATCAGATTGTCGTGGGACAGCACTAACTTCTCAACGCTGTTCAAGCGGCCTTCAGCGGGAAAATCAATAAACGATTCATCCACGATCAGCCGCCGTCCGCAAGAACCGAGAGCCTCGGTCAACCATGCCATGTCAGCATAGTCAACAAGTCGGCCGGTCGGATTGTTAGGATTTACAACGATTGCCGTATCTGCGTCTGTCGCTATCGCGAAGTCAAAGAAAGCTCGAACATCGAGATCGAAATAGGGCGGACTGAGAACGAAGCTCGTCTTTCGGTCGCTATCGAGTGGCGTTTGAAAGCCGGCGAATGTCGGGGTGGGAATCACAATTGCTGGGTTCAGCGTCGAATAGAGCGCCTGTATGAGGTCGGTCACCCCGTTTCCGACTGCAATGGAGTTCGGTTGCTGCGAGGTCATCGCTCCAACAATTGAAGCAATGTCAATCTGCTGAGATGGATAGCATGTTAACACGCCTTCGAGCCTCGTCGCGAGCCGCTCGTAAAAAGCCTTCGGAGGGAATCGGGTGTTGCAAAGCAGCATGTGCTCGGCGAATGGCTTACGCCAATATCCTCCGACGCTGGTCTCAAGGCGCCGCGGCAGATTCTCCTTGTCATAGCGAAATTCCGCTATGGATACATCGACACCGTCGCGAATGTCGAGCAGTTCGGAGCCAGCATTCCGCTCATCATCAGGAATCGAAATCTCCAGCCGCGACAAACCCAAGGCTAATTTGCTCAACGTCTGATGTGGAAGGTCAGATGCCGCGCCGTCAGTTTCAAGCAAAAGATCGCGTACAACATCAGCACTCAGTCGATAGATACCAGTCGGTGCGTCGGGGCGCCAAGCAGAGCCACGCAGTCCGCTGTTGGCATCGATCCTGTGAAGAACGTCGCCGTTGAAAAACGGAGGCCCAAATATCAAGAGAATATCACCCTCATAATCCATAATCTTATCAGATAAATCGCAGTACGTCTCGTTCCGATGCGAAAGAGTCGTTGTGCAATACTGTGTAAAAAATCTATCTGGCACGCCGCCTCTCGTGCTTTCAGAAATAATGATATCTTTAATACCGTTTTCAAAACACAGATTAACGAGTCGGTCCAAGAGTGGCTGACCGTTGATCGGGACTAACGGTGCATCGTAACTACCACTCCACAGATGTATTTTGGGCGCTATAGAGTCGATGATAAAAAGAGCGTGAGTTATATTCATCATTTCCGAACTCGTTTGCCAAAAAAGCAAAGTACGTACAGAAGCGACCTTCCCTGAATGAAACCGAAAGACAGGTTATCGAAGTATCCACATGATGCGTTCATAGCCGTGTCATCCGGAACCTCAGGAGGCTTCGGTCGGTTCTTTCTAGGTCGCGACCTAAATGACCCAGACCAACCCATCCGGGCCAGTCTCTCGTTTTCAGACGCCTGCCTGCGCAAATATGGTTTGCCAACACCCTGCGCCTGGCAGGCGGCGTTCTATCAGCCGCCTGCGCGCGCCAGTGCCAGGCATGTCGACGCCAAGCCTCGGCAGAGCACATCAAACGGAAAGCGTCTACGCAAAGACGGAGCAGGTTGGACCCCGCCGACTTCGATACTTCCATGCCCGGTTGGTGGAGAGCGAGAGCGAAAACAGCATCGCGTGCGCGCTCATCATCAAAAATCCGGGGTGGGCGCTTGCTAACTGCTGGTGGGCTCAATCTCTTCGGTTTCCCGTCCAGTGGTGATGCAGCACCGACCACACCATTTTTTGTCGGCCTTGCTGCGATCATGCCATAATCGGTGCCGCAGGCGGCTGGGTCGGAGCAACCGCCTGCTCGCATTTCCTTGGCAAAGGGCTTCTGTGAAATGCGCGCAAACACCCCACTTCGGACTCGGATATTCTTCAAGAGAATACCTCCTTGAAAAATATCCCGAGGTTGGCCAAAAGCCAGAACTTCCGACCAAAGGAATCTGATGGGTTACGTCGTCCGGCCTCAAACCAGCGTCTCAAGGCAGTAGCGTCGATCAGATCTCCCAGCGGAGTATCCTTGTTAAAGAGCAGCCTTCGATATTCGGCTGCGCCCTCGCCCACGGCCCACTGACCCAATGGTAGCGGGAATCCCATCTTTTTCCGGGATAGAACGGACTTGGGCAAGACGCTCCGGTATTGCCTTCGCAAGGGGTATTTTGAAACGTCGAGGCGTTCGCTAAAAGCAGCAACCGGGTACCAAAGCGCCTGTACAGGGGCGATCGGTGACCTCCACCTTAACCGCTGGAAGCCGGGCATTGCCATGGCGGCAGTTACAAGCTGGTGGTCAGTGTATGGGACGCGAGCTTCAAGCCCAGCTGCCATTGTCGTGTTGTCAACCATTTCCAGCAACGCGGGCAAGTGCGTAGAGACGAACACATATGAGATCTTGCTGAAGAAATCTCCGCCCGCCTCGGCAAATTGAGTCGAGAAGTGATCGAAGAGCGCCGTCTCGTGCTCTGTCCACATCTGGCCACCGATAACAAGCGAACGGATCTCGTCGGCCGGAAAGTAAGTATAACGCTCCAAGAAGAACTGCAGCTGACTGCCATGGACCCCGAGCCCAAGGCGCCGGCGCGCGATCTGAGCGAGAGGAGGTGGCAATGCGGCGATGAATTTGCTTCGATTGTAATCATACGGCGTGCGGAACAATCGGCTGTAACCAGCAAAAATCTCATCGGCACCCTCGCCGGTGAATACGACTTTATGCTCCTTCGAAATCGCCTTTGCGAGGGTAAACATGGCAGTTTCGTTATGCATTCCAAGGGGATGTCCCCGCATGCGAACCAGTTCTGCTACAGCGTTGATATCCGTAGGTTCTCCGATTGGGACGACCCGGTGAGTGAGCCCGAATGCAGCGGCAACCTCCATCGCATAGCCCGTCTCGTCATAATCGGGGGTCTCGACCTTGCCGGTATAGCAGATGGGCTGCACTGGCGAGCGAGCGGACAGCTCATAGGCGAGGATGCTCGAGTCAAGGCCGCCGGACAACAATGCGGCGACCGGTACATCGGCTACCAGCTGGCGCTGAATGGCGCTTTTGAGGAGCTCCCGCACGTCGGAGTAGTCTGGCCTTGATCGCGAAAGGCGCTCGGACAGGTTCCACCACCGTTCGGTAGTGTGTCGCCCATTTTTTATTTCAAGCAGATAACCGGGCTCTAATTTGGAGATCCCGGCGAACAGCGTTCTGGAGCCGACAACCGCGCGATAGGACAGAAAACTGAGCGCGCCGATCATGTCAGGCCCGCGCATGACCCCCGGCCAGCGAATGAGAGCATTCGGTTGCGACGCGAACAGAAGCCCAACATCGCAAATCGTGTAGTAAAGAGGTTTTACGCCCAGCCGATCTCGAGCGATTATGACGAGCGATTTCCGCGGATCAAAGAGCGCAAAGGCAAATATCCCGTCAAGGTGATTTAAAAACGATTTTCCCCAAGCAAGGTAACTGACAATTAGTACCTCGGTATCGGACATCGTCGAAAAGGAGAAACCCAGTTTGCTCAATTCAGTTTTTATTTCACGGTAGTTATATATCTCACCGTTGTACGTTACAACAACTCCGGTATCGTTGTCGCGAAAGGGCTGATTGGATCGAGAATGAAGGTCGATAATCGATAGTCGTCGATGTGCGAATGCGACCGAACCATCAATGTAAAGACCGCTCGCATCAGGTCCGCGATGAGCGAGAGCGTCAGCGCAACGTTCTACCGCCTCAGCAGAGATCGGCGTATCTTCGTTTTTAAGGACTATCCCAAAGATTCCGCACATTGGGCTCGCTCTCTTGGCACGAATGACACGACTAGTTGCCTGGCTTGTCGCCGATCATCTGGATGCAGCCGTCGCCGAACCAAAACCGGGCCAGCGGGTGGTCATAGTGACGGTACATCGGAGCGAGGAAGCGCCGAAGGTTGTGGAAATCTCTCGTATATCTTGAAATCCTACGAATGTTCTGGAAGCCGTACTCGGCATACCAGCCTCTGATTTGAGCCTCGGTGAAGGAGAACTCGTGGTACGTCGGCGCTTGGAAGCGATCCCGTATCGTAACGAACAAATCATCATCGAAAAGACTTCGAAAGAACTCATTCTCCCCAGCGATATATTCTTTTTCTTCACTCTCTTTTGTTTTCAACAGCCAGTCGATGGCTCCACGCGCCGTGTATGCATTAAGATTGTCGATTGCCGTGCGGAATTGGTCGTCGGTTTTGTAGAGTTCTCGCAAGTGATTGATGCATCGGTAAATGATACCGTTGGCGGTCCCCATGATCGTCAAAAAGAAGCTGCCCCCGGGGCGGGTTACGCGGGCAAGCTCTTCGAAGCCTTTTTTTGGATCGCTTGTGTGCGGCAGAACCCCTGCGCAATGAACAAAATCAAAACTCTCTTCGTCAAACGGCAGGTCAAGCACACTACCAGTAACCAGTGCCGAGCGCGGCCCAAATCGACTAAGCCGTTTGCGCGCACAATCCATCCAATCATTGCTTAATTCAAGAGAAACAACGCTACGTGCCCCCTTGCTAAGAAACGCATAGGACGCATTGGCGTTCGAGCCGCAGCCCGCATCTAAGACGTCAAGCCCGTGGAAGCTGCCCGTTGGCAGGCCGAAATATTCCTCCTCGATTAGAGAGACTAACCTCTCAAATATGTGGTCGTCATTCTCCTGCTGGCGCTGATAGCGATCGAAGACAGCGCGCGTTTCGGCTTCGAAAGAGGTTTCCATGTATCTCCTCCCTATAGCTACGATGCCAATTAACTTGCGAGAAGGGCGATAGACCCAGCTGCAGCGAGTGTGAGGTTGGCTAGGCGCAAGGCATTGCCGGTCCCAGGAAATTTGAAACTTGAGAGGTGTAGCGCGGATAGAAGAAGCGCCGCGCCTATCAAGAGAGAGCCAAGTTGGGGGATCGGCCAGTAGCGGTTTGTCGCAAAGAGTGCCGCCAACACGAAGAGGTCATTGTTCAACGGCAATCCTCTGCCGAATCCGTCAGCGTCGAGCCCGAACGTCGAAAAATAGCTGAGCCGGAGAGCCCCTGACAGGACAAGGCAGACCGCAGCCAACAGTGCGGGAACGGAGAAAGCGTCAAAAGACAAGATTAGCACTGCTGGAAAGACGGCTGCGTAGACCAAATCAGCTAGTCCGTCGAACGCGGCCCCCACCTGTGCCGTCAAAGCGGACCGGTTCGGGGAACTCTTCGCGACCATGCCATCCGCGTCATCCGCCAAAAGAGCCCACAGGGCGAAACAGATGCCCACCTCGAAACGTCCGACCATAGCAAAATAGATCGCCGTAGTGGCGAAGGTCAGCCCAAGCGCCGTAATGGCGTTTGCAGCATCGAAGAGATAGCGGATCAACCTCTTACTCCGCTGCCGCGGCCGCGACCGAAATGTATCGGTGCAACCATTCGAAGGGGAAACTCTCTCGGGCCACGTGTAGATCTCCTACACCCTCGCTAGCATTGCCATATGGATCGATCCCACTGGCGATGCCCTCTTTTCATACAATGTGGATTCGCCGCGAACCTGACATGGTGCTTTCCTCCTCGCGATATTGCCCACGACAGGAATATCGGTCCCCAGATCTTGCCGCGTCGCTATTGGAGGCTCAAAACTCGTGCCAATTGAGCAGGAAAAGCCTCACAAAGAATGTTCTACATGCTTTTCAATGGCTTAGATGACGGTACAGCAGGAGCCGAGCCGAACTGCTCCGTGTTGCTTACTCGACAAAGCGAAACAATCGTGTCGGTTGCCCGACGTCTGCCCAAGAATGGCGGATCAAACTCCTCCCTGGAAGCGGAATGCGTGCCGTTCAACGGGTTCCGCTCGGTCCGATGTCCGGCGATGTTGGAGCTTCTTCTATGGTCGCCGGTGATCAGTCCGATTGCAGAGACAATGTCGGCGATCGGTTTGTTCTCGGTCGTCCGGCGGCGATCTGTCATTACCGAGTGGGTTTCGCTTCTCATCAGAAGAGCATGGCCTTGAAATATGGCATGCATTATTGGGAGGCGTAGCGTTGGCTTCCCGCTTAAATGCGCCCGTTCTTGTTAAGTTGCGTGCTTCGGTAATTCCCCGAAACCTTTTTCGCTAGATCCCTGACTGGAGTCCTCATCTCCTTCTTCTTCGGCTGGCATCGTTTTGATGAGGTCGGAGGCTTGCCGGATCGCAGGCCCTTATCGTTCGGCAGCAGCGTCCCCCATGAGCGGCGGCAGAACCACATCGAACGCAGTCGATACGTCAGGGAGAAACGGGAGCGCTTGCCACGCGCGAAGCAGCGGCGTCATGGAATCGAAGACTACTGCGCACGCGCCACATCATCCAAGCACGTATCTGAGCAGCGCGATCTCCGGATCTTCCCCTCACCCCCGAACCATAATCCGAGGGCAGTGTGATTGCGGGGTGCGAGTAGCGCTTTCCTTCCTGTTCATTTCTTAATCTCGTTCATGAGGCCGCGCCGATCGCGGCCCCGTCACGGAGGCCCATGGGTCGGGGACCGATGATGAGGTTCGGCCGGCAGGACCACCGTCCGAGCGCCGGACCTCCCTCTCTTGCCAACCCCCGGGACCGCGATCAGGGTCGCGGATGCGCGGCCGCAAGCCAGAAATGGGGCGCCTATCCGAGGGCTCTCGATACGAGCCACTCGAGCCTTGGTGTTGATTGAAGCCGTCAGCGGTGTCGTATGGCCTATGTCATCAAAGTGTAACGCCAGAGCCCTAAGAAGATACCTAGATATCTGGCCATCAGACACCAGCCCGTCGCTGGCAGGTTGCGCCGCTCGATATCATCGAGGGCAGTCAGTTTGATGAACAGGAAAAAAGTCATGGTCGACGGGACCACCCGGGCGAACTCATCCTACTGCCGAGGCATAAGATCAACTGGCGGCGGTGGCGACGGAACCATTCCATCAAGGGGGAATCCTGGCGCGGCGTATGCTTCAGCAGCTCGATGGTGTGTTCGATCAAAAACTCTCCAAATAGCGTCATTCACGGGAAAAAGGAATCCATTCATGAAAGAACTTGCCGATCCACATGCGATAGTTCGGTACGAAATTGAAAAGCCGAGATCTTCCACAAACTACTTACGGACCATGTATGTCTTCTTAAGCGGCTTTCTGGAGGCGCGCTGGGCAAGAGAGCTACACTTAAGGAGGTTATGGCTGGCTCTCGCCGTGCTATTGGCAGTCACAGGGGTCGTCAGCGCCGAACAGGCGGCGACCCTGCGCATCGCGCATCCTCTCGGCTATGGTGGAAAGGAGTCGCCCGACCCCATCTCGCCGACCCGCTTCTACGAGCTGAATGAGCTTCTGTACGACCGCCTATTGCGCCAAGGCGATCATGGAGAGCCGGCACCCGATCTCGCCGTGTCCTGGTCCGCCTCGGACGATGCCAGGCAGTGGACCTTCAAACTGCGGCAGGGGGTTACCTTCCACGACGGAACGGCCTTCACGGCAGCGGATGTCGTCTATTCTCTAATGCGCATCAAGAGTGAAAAGATTGCAAGCCCTACTCGATCCGTCCTTGGCTTTATCGACAAGGCGGAGGCGATCGATGACTCGACTGTGAAGGTTACGCTGGCGAACCCAGATGCCGATTTTCCGTTCCTGCTGATGGACTATCGGGCCCGGATCCTTTCCTCGCGGGGGCGGGCGGATAAGCTGGACGAGCTCAACGAAACAGGAATTGGGACCGGCCCCTTCAAATTGGTGAAGCTTGATGCGACCGGTACGACCATCGTCGAAGCCTTCCCGGGCTATTGGGAAGGTCGTCCCAAGCTCGACCGCATCGAGATCATCGCCATTGCCAGCGATGATGCCCAGGTGCAGGCACTGCTCGCTGGCCAGATTGACTTTCTGGGATCGGTGCAAAACGCCAAGCTGCCCCTCTTCAAGGGGCCGGGCTTTGTCGTCCAGAGTGTCGCCACCGGCGACTGGTCAGGACTAGTGATGCGCAACGACAAGCCGCCTTTCGATGATGTGAGGGTGCGGCGCGCACTTCGACTTCTGGTGGACCGCAAGGCCATGCGCGGGCTTCTGGCCGGCGCCGAGGGCGGCACGATCACCTGCGACCACCCGATCTGGAGCGGCGACCCCTATCGTTCCGAAATCGACTGCCCAGCCGACCCCGCAACAGCCAAGAAGCTTCTGGCCGACGCCGGCCATCCCGACGGGCTGGAGGTCGATCTCTACACCTCCGACGTGGCCGCCCCCGGAATCCAAATGGCCGAGATCTATCAGCAGCAGGCGGCTGCAATCGGCGTCAAGGTCAACATCAAGGTCGTGCCGGCTGACGGCTACTGGACGAAAGTATGGACCAAGGTGCCCTTTTGCTTCACGGATTGGTCGCAGCGGCCGGCAGACCAGGTCTTGAACGAGGTCTTTCGCTCCAAAGCCGATTGGAATGAATCCGGATTCGACCATCCCTTCTTCGACTGGCTGCTGGATGCCGCCCGGCGAGAGATGAACGTCGACCAGCGCAAAGAACTCTACACTCTGGCTCAGCGCATGCTCTACGAGGAAGGCGGAACGATGATCCCCTTCACGAAGAACAACTTCCGCGTCACGACGAAGCAGGTCAGCGGGCTTCCGCCGGTGCAGGACTTCGCGATCCGTTGGAACGAGGTTGCGAAAGCGCAGTAGCCAGGCGACTCCGGGAGGCCCGGCTGGGCGTGAACGCCGGCCGGGCCTCCACGCGGTTTCTTCTCAGGAGAACATTATGTTAACGCTGATGCTGCGCCGGCTGATGGGTGCTCTTTTCGCCTTTCTCTTTGCGTCCGTGGTCGTTTTCGTTTGCTTGCAGGCCCTGCCCGGAGACGCCTGCACCGCGATGCTGGGCCAGCAGCAGGGGGACGCTCTGGCACTGGCCCGCTGTCGGGGTGAGCTTGGGCTCGATCAGGCCGGCGTGCTTCGCTTTGCGCATTGGCTGGGATCGTTGTTGCGGGGCGATTTTGGGATCGCGCTGTCTCGCGGCCAGTCCGTCGCCGACATACTGGGACCGCGCCTGCGGAATACGGCGCTCCTGGGTGGCGCCGCCGCCCTCGTCGGTATCCCGCTCGCCATTGTTTTGGGGGTTGTTGCCGGACTTCGGCGCGATCGGCCGAGCGACCTGGCGATTTCCGGCATCGCCCTTTTCGCGATGACAGTACCCGAATTCGTCTCTGCCACCTTGCTAATTTATGTCTTTGCGATCTGGTTGCGCTGGCTGCCGGCGGTCACCGTTATACCGCCAAGTGCACCGATCGGCGAATTCCTGCCCAATATCGTGCTCCCGGTCGTCACGCTGGGGCTGGTAATGACGGCGCATATCATGCGCATTGCGCGGACCAGCGTTATCGAAGTCATGGCCAGCGACTATGTGGAGGCCGCACGCCTGCGTGGGCTGCCGATGCTTCCTCTTCTGCTGCGCCATGTGCTGCCCAATGCGCTGATCCCCACGCTCAACCTCGCTGCACTCACACTCGCCTGGCTGCTTGGCGGGGTGGTGATCATCGAGCAGGTCTTCAACTACCCCGGCGTAGGGACCCTAATGATCCAGGCCATCCACGACCGGGACCTGGCGCTGATCCAGACGATCACGCTGATGTTCGTCGTAACCTATATCGCCGTCAATCTTCTGGCCGACCTATTGGCGCTTGCGCTTGATCCACGGCTCCGGAGCCAGGTCCGATGAGTGCCCCGAATACGATGCTGCGGGAGGACGACACGATGCTGCTGGAGGATATTGCGCCGCCGGCCTGGCCCTTGCGTCTCGGGCGGGTCTTTCGATCCATCCTGGCAAGGCCGTCCGGCGCCATCGGGGCGGCGATCGTCGTCCTGCAGCTTCTGATGGCGCTATCGGCACCCTGGTTGGCGACGCATGACCCCACCTTCCAAAATCCGGCCGCCTCGCTTCAGGCGCCTGGCGGTGATTATGTTCTCGGGACGGACCAGCTCGGGCGCGACGTTCTCTCGCGCACACTGATGGGCGGGCGGGCCGCGATCGCCATCACAGGCTTGGCGACCCTTCTGGCGGTGCTTGGCGGGGGCGCGCTGGGTATAACCATTGGCTTTCTCGGCGGGCGCATCGAGGAGAGCGCCATGTGGCTCATCGACGCTTGCCTCGCCTTACCTTGGCTCCTCTTCCTGCTTCTGGCTGCCAGTGCCAGCGACGGGAGCCTCCTGGTGCTGATCCCGCTTCTCGCCTTCTTCCACGGAATTCCTCTCGCCCGGGTTGTCCGCGCAGCCACGCTGTCCGTGGTTGCCCAGGACTATGTAACAGCCGCCCGTGCCCGCGGGCATCACCCACTGGCCATCGTTTGGCACGATCTTCTGCCCAACATCCGCGATGTCCTGCTCGTGGAAGGGGCCATGCGGTGGAGTTGGATGCTCCTGGTCTTCAGCTCGCTCTCGTTTTTGGGCTTTGGCGTGACGCCTCCGACCCCAGACTGGGGTGCGATGATTGCCGAGGCACGAGGTTATCTGGGCATCACGCCCTGGGTCGTGCTCTGGCCCTGTCTCGCTCTCTCAAGTCTGGTCATCGGCATCAATCTGCTCGGCGATGCCCTAGGCAAGGCCCTGGGTCTCGATCGCATGCTTCACACGCCTGTCTGATTGGAGGCACAATTGACCATCACTGCAATCCGGGTCGAGAACCTGACTGTCACCGCGGCCGCCGGCCGCGTCTCACGCGAGATACTGAGCGAGGTCACGTTCGAGATCAGACGGGGCGAGGTTCTCGGTATCGTGGGGGAATCGGGGAGCGGCAAGAGCACCTTGCTATTGGCCATGCTTGGCCATCTGAAGCGCGGCCTGCATGCGACGGCTGGCACGATCCTCTACGACCGGCAAGACCTCCTACGACTGCCCGCCCCTACCCTCCGGCAGCTACGCGCCTCCCGGCTCGCATTGGTGCCGCAGGGTGCGAGTCTTTCGCTAACGCCGAACCGTCGGGTCGGCCAGCTGCTCAAGGAGGTGATAGACCTTCAGGCCGGGCGCGGCCTGCAAGTTGGTCGAGGCCGTGCGCTGGAGCTGCTGCGCCAGGTCCGCCTTCCCGATGGTGCGACAATGCTGCGTCGCTATCCCCATGAGCTCTCGGGAGGTCAGCAGCAGCGTGTCTGTATTGCCCTCGCGTTAGCTGCCGAACCGGATGTCCTGCTTCTGGACGAGCCGACGACCGGCCTGGATGCCACCACCCAAGGTCATCTGTTGGGACTTCTCGCCGAGCTGAGGCGATCCGCCGGGCTGACCATGGTGGTCGTCAGTCACGATATCGGCGCGATTGCCCGTCTCGCCCAACGTGTGGTGGTGCTCTACGGGGGCCAGATCGTGGAGGAAGGGCCCGTGGACCGACTGCTGACCAGGCCGGCACACCCCTATACACGCGCCCTTCTGGCTTCGATTCCCCGTCTGGATGGGGCAGGCATTCCTCCGGCTCCAGCTGAGGCGATGCCCCTGGCGGGGATGCAAGGCTGCGGCTTCGCGCCGCGCTGCGGGCGCGTTGAAACAATCTGCAATACGACACGGCCCGGCTTGCAGGTCCTGCCGGCGGGGGCTGGGCATGCGAAGTGCCATTTCGCGCTGGAAAGCGCGCCGCAGCCGATGCCCGCCATTGCTCTCCGTTCAAGCGCCGCTGCTCCAACCGTCAGCCCGCTGCTCCGTGTCGAAGGCCTCAGCGTTATCTATGGCAGCTCCGGCAGATTGGCACGCCGTCTCGGCCTGTCGCCGCTTCCCGCTACCGCGCTGCGGGACGTCAGCTTTGAACTCTCTGCCGGCGAGACCCTCGGGCTGGCGGGGGAATCCGGGTCCGGCAAATCGACGCTTTTAAAAGTGATCGCGGGCCTGGTCCGCCCCAGCGGCGGGGGTGCTGCACTTGCGGCCGGCGACGGAGGCGCGCTCGTGCGGCTCGCGGGAGAGGCCGAGTTTCGAAGTCTGGAAACCCGTCGACGCATGCAACTCGTGTTTCAGAATCCCGACGCATCGCTGAATCCCCGGCAGACTGTAGCGGAGATCATCGCAGCGCCGTTGCGCCTCTATTTCGGGGTGACGGGAGCGCGCGCCCGCCGCCGGGCCGCCGATCTTATGCGGCAAGTGAGACTTCCGCTGCGCTATCTGGATCGTCTGCCCGGACAGCTTTCGGGGGGCGAGAAGCAGCGTGTTGCCTTGGCGCGAGCGCTCGCAGCCGAGCCTGATGTATTGCTTTGCGACGAGGTCACCTCGGCGCTCGACGTGTCGGTGCAAGCCGCTGTGCTGGAGCTTCTTGCCGACATAAAGCGTGAGCGGCGCCTGGCTTTGGTCTTCGTGTCCCACGATCTGGCAGTGGTCCGGGCGATTGCCGACAAGGTGCTCGTGCTTTATCGCGGCCAAAGCTGCGAGACGGGAACGACCAATCTCTTCTACGGCCCGCCATTCCACCCCTATACGCATGCTCTTCTCGACGCGGCCCGCAACCTTGCGCCTCAGCCGGCACCGGGAGGCGTCTCAGCGGGCACCGAAGTGCCGCCGTCAGCCGAGGGCTGCGCGTTCTACGACGCTTGTCATAGGAGGATCGCGGACCTTTGCGGGACCGTTCGCCCGCCATTGCAGGGGCATCCCGCGCATCACGCGCTCTGGTGCCACCGGCCGATGGCGGAATTGCTGGCGACAGCTGGTCGGCCGGCGCAGGGCGAGAAGAAGTCACTCCTGCAGGCGTCCCCCGTCTGACTGATGAGCGCCGGCGCAGGGAAACGAGGATCGAACTCAGGCATGCCAGCGATCATGATGGCCACTTGCTCGCCCGGAGTGTTCGGCGCCGGTGCGAGATCATCGGCAGGTACGGCCAGCCCTCAGATCGCATGCACCAAACGTCAACCGCTCGATTTGAAGGGCAATTCTGAAATGACACGTCGCAAACTTCTTTTGATTATGATCGACGGCTTAAGTGCAGACTATTTCGAGAAATACCACAGTCGCCTTCCAGCCATGTCGTCGTTGGCAGAGGAAGGATATTTGGTTCGGCGGCTACAGTCTGCCGTGCCGGGTACCTCGATGCCGGGCCGTGCTTCGATCCTTACAGGGACCGGAGCCGAGGTACACGGGGTGTTTGGCAACCGGATCTTGAGTGACGGGATATTCGTCGCCGCCGAGGCCGAACACGTCCTTGTCTCGACCATTGCAACCCTAGCCTCTCGAGCCGGCTACGATGTGGCGTGCATCGGCCACGCGCTGATTAACCCGGAAGATACGTCTGTCTACATTCCGCCGTGCTGGCTGCGTGGCCCCGGCTTCACGAAGATCCCCGCCGATGGAACCATCCCGCCATTGCTGAAGGTGAAAGATCCGCGGGGTCGGCTGGTGACTTTCCCGCTACCCTCTTACATGCCTGAGTCCAAGGAGCCTAACGAAGTGTCACGCCTTACGGGGATGCTGATTGGTGACCAGCTCACCGTCGCTGTGGCAGCAAGCCTGATCGGCTCGGAGGAGCCGCCTGATGTTGTCGTGACGGAGATCAACGTCCCAGATGCATTCCAGCACGACTTCGGTTATGAGAGCGAGGAGGCCCATTTCGCGATTGCATTCGCCGATTCTCTCGTCGGTCTTTGCCTTGACAGTTTGCGCAGAGCTGGGAGGCGCGACGAGTACACGATCGCGATCGTCAGCGATCATGGGCACGGCAACATCAAAACATCAATCTTGCCAGATCTGATTATTCCCGGACGGGTTTGGCAATCCGAAGGTGCAACACTTCATGTCCTGGTCGAGAACGATATAGATCGCCAGGAGGTGACTGAGCGGTTGGCCCGATTTGGCGCTGAACCCTGGACCGATTCCCATTTGCCCACTCGGATTCGTGAACGCATCGCCACGTTCGTGGCGCCTGCAGGACATGATTTTGAGGAGACACCGGCCCATCATCCAGCAGGCCAACCGCTCGGCCAGCCCAAATATAGGTCCACTCATGGGTTCCGTCCGGGCGCACCTGCGGACGATCGCGTCTGTATAATGTCCGGACCGGGCATCCCAAATGCGGTCGTAGACAAGGCTGAGCCGACGCGCTTTGCTCCGACGCTTGCACGCGTGCTTGGACTGCCACTTGACACTTTTCCTGATCGCCCGCTGTTTTGATAATGGGTTATTCGGCGAGTCGGCAAGGAACGTTGATCAATGAAGCGTTGGGAAGTGGTTCGCTCCTCTCTCCTCAGTGATATCGGTGCGGGTGCGTTCGAGAAGGGGCGCCTCCCCGGCGATCTCGTCTTGGCAGAGCGGTTTGGCGTCAATCGCCACACCGTTCGAAACGCGATCAAGGCGCTTGAATCCGAAGGTGCTCTTCGAGTTCAACACGGTGTCGGCACTTTCGTTGCGGAAGATTTCGTTTCCCACAAATTGGACACCGACCCAAGATTTACCTACAAACTTCTTGGCCAGAACAAATCGGTTAAGCGCGAGATTCTGTCGGTCGCCCAGGTCTCGGCTGGGCCCGAGATTGCCAAACATCTTAAGATCGCCCCGTCTGCGCTGGTCACCGAAGTCAAATCGATCTCATTCATCAACGACTGGCCTCTGGCGACTGGAGCGGCTTATCATCCTGCCGATAGGGTTCCAGGTCTCGCGGCTGCCTTTGAGGGATCAAACTCCTTTACCGCAGCCCTGAAACGCTGCGGGATAGCTAAATACAAGCGCAAGTGGACCCGTATAACGGCGCGCCGGCCGACGCAGCAGGAAACTCAGTTGCTGCGCATATCGTCGTCAAGCCCCGTTTTCTATGAGACCAATGTCGACGTCACTCCGGACGGCGCACCGATAAAATACGCGTTCGGCGTGATCCGAAGCGACAGGTACGAATACCTTATCGAAGCCGACAGCTGAGACGCTACGGTCGTTTCGGCTTGTCGGTCTTCGCAGCAAGCGAAGCGTTTTTTGCTGGTTTCACCGGGCAAGCTCAACAGCCTGTCATCAAACTGTCGCAACCGCTATCTATTAAACCATCAAGATACCTAGACATCTATGTAGCTCTCAGCCGAAGTCGTGGCGAACGGCGCGGCGTGAGGTCGATTACCAGAGCGGTGACCACAAAGTGCGAAATGATGTTGAAAGAAGGCAGCGATGGATGGCGGTCCTCGCGCGTGCAAGCTGCCGGGAGCTTGAACAGGCGTATCTGGATTTGCTGAATGCGCCGGCTTACGTTTTGCTGCGACCACCGGAGAGCGGCCTCGTCCTTTTGCAAGGACGGGCGGGTGAGACCGGGCCCTCCTTCAATGTCGGAGAGGCCACGATGACGCGCTGCGCGCTGAAGCTTCTCGATGGCACGACCGGATTTGCATTCGTTCTGGGTCGCGATCAGCGACAGGCGGAACTCGCGGCACTGTTCGACGCGCTTTTGCAACGAGGCGATGAGACAGCGTCGGCGACATTGAAAGTCATCTCCAAATTCGAACGCGCGCAATCCATGCGCCGTGATCTCAAGAGTCGCAAGGCAGCCTCGACGAAGGTCGATTTCTTCGCAATGACTCAAGCCAGAGAACCCAAATGATGAGCGCTATGGATACGGCGGGGATTGAACCCGGCTTCGCGGATCCGGTCTTCGATAGCCAGCATACGTTCCGGTGCATCCTGGAAGCCTATGGATACGTCGGACGCCCTCAGATCCTATCGCGCGCACATACCCGGATCGGCCCTCTCGATCCCGCAACCGTCGCAGTTTGTCTGACATTGACCGACCTGGAAACGCCGATCTGGCTCGATCCGGCGTCAGGTTCGAAGGCGGTTCGCGATTTCCTCGCGTTCCACTGCGGCGTGCCGGTTACCAGCGCGGAAACATCTTCGTTCGCCGTTGTTTGCGATCCCATGAGCATGCCCCGCCTGGAGCAGTTCGCGCTCGGCACCGACATCGAGCCTCAAACCTCGACAACAGTTGTCATTCAGCTCCCCGCTTTTGACGGCGGTCCGTCACTGCGGCTGCGCGGCCCCGGCATCCCAGGGGACATCGCGCTGGCGGTCGCAGGTCTTCCTTCCTGGTTCTGGGAAGACTGGCAGGCCAACCACGAGCTCTATCCGATCGGGGTGGATGTTCTCTTCACCGCCGGGAGCTCGGTGATCGCCCTTCCCCGCAGTATTTCAGTGGAGTTTTAGATGGCTTATGTTGCCGTAAAGGGGGGCGAGCAGGCAATCCTGAACTCGCACCGCCTGATCGCGGAAGATCGCCGCGGAGAGGCTTCGGTTCCCGAACTGACAGTCCGCCAGATTTCCGAGCAAATGGGCCTGGCTGTCGACCGGGTGATGTGCGAGGGGTCCGTCTATGACCGGGAACTTGCAGCTCTGGCGCTGAAGCAGGCGCAAGGGGATGCCGTCGAAGCGATTTTCCTCCTGCGCGCCTATCGCACGACCATGCCGCGCTTTGCTGTCTCCAATCCGCTGGACACGGCTCAAATGGTCATTCAGCGGCGCATTTCGGCGACGCTCAAGGACATTCCCGGTGGCCAGGTGCTTGGTTCGACCTACGAGTACACTCACCGGCTCCTTGACTTCGACCTTCTCGATCCGGCGCCTCCCCAAGACACAAAGGCCAATGTCGCGGACAGGCCGCTTGAATCCGCCGCCGGTCGCGCCTTCGACAGCTTTTCTGACGAAGGACTGATCGAAGTCGAAATGGCGTCGGCTGAACAGCAGGCCGTTTTCGATCTGACGCGAGAGCCTCTGAGCCTTCCGGCGGGGCGCGATCAGCGCCTGCAGAATCTCGCCCGCGGCGATGAAGGCTTCGTGGTCGGCTTGGCCTATTCCGCGCTGCGGGGATATGGCGCTGCCCATCCCTACGTTGGCGAAACGCGCGTTGGAGACGTTGCCGTCGAGATCATTCCGGAGGAACTTGGCTTTGCGGTTTCCATCGGAGACATCACCGTAACAGAGTGCCAGATGCTGGACCTGTTTGGCGGCTCGGAAGATCGACCTGCCCAATTTACGCGGGGTTATGGTCTCTCCTTTGGAAAGAGCGAGCGCAAAGCCATGGGGATGGCGGTCGTCGATCGATCCCTGCGCTGCCGCGAACTGGGTGAGGAAGCGCGCTATGCGGTTCAGGATGAAGAGTTCGTGCTGGCCCACACCGACAATCTCGAAGCGGCCGGATTTGTCTCGCATCTCACCCTGCCGCACTACGTCGACTTCCAGGCCGACCTGCAATTCCTACGGCAGTTGCGGGAAGAGCAGAGTGGCGACCGTCTAGACAAGGAGGCAGCGGAATGACCGCCAATCAACAGGGTGCCGCCCGCAACGGCGGCCGCTCATCCTATAATTTTGCTTATCTCGATGAGCAGTCCAAGCGAATGATCCGCCGATGCATCCTGAAGGCGATGGCAGTTCCTGGTCTTCAGGTCCCATTCGGCAGTCGCGAGATGCCGCTGGCCTACGGCTGGGGAACTGGTGGGATACAGCTGACGGCCAGCGTCATCGGACCGGATGATCGGTTGAAGGTTATCGACCAGGGCGCCGACGATGCGACGAACGCCGTGTCCATTCGCCGCTTCTTCAAGCGGGTTGCCGGCATCGAAACGACGGAACATACGAGTGCGGCCACCATCATCCAAACCCGACACCGTGTGCCCGAAACCCCTCTCAATGAGGGACAGATCGTCGTGTATCAGGTGCCGTCGCCGGAACCATTGCAGCGGCTGGAGCCGCGGGAAGCCGAGACGCGCAAGATGCACGCCTACGGGGAATACGGTCTGATGAACGTCCAGCTCTACGAAGACATCTCCCGTTTCGGCCATATCGCCACAACCACCAGCTATCCGGTCATGACGAATGGGCGTTACCTGATGTCGCCTACGCCGATCCCCAAGTTTGACAACCCGAAGCTAGATAACAATCCAGCCATCCAGCTGTTCGGGGCCGGTCGCGAAAAGCGCATCTACGCTGTCCCGCCCTACACACAGGTTCGCAGTCTCGATTTCGATGACCATCCATTCAAGGTACAGCGATGGACGCAGTGTTGCTCGCTTTGCGGAGCGACCGAAAGCTACCTCGACGAGATTTTGATGGACGACAAAGGACAGCGCATGTTCGTCTGCTCCGACACGGACTACTGCGCGACGCGAAGGGAAAACGGGCAGACCGGACCGGATGAGCGGACCTCTCACTCGCAAGCGTACGCATCGACGGAAGCTGCAAAAGAGCCGAACTCATGAACGCGGCTTCAACGCAAATACGGTCGGCCCGCCGCCAGCCGCTCCTCTCGGTCAGGCAGCTTACAAAAGCCTATGGCAGCACGTTGGGCTGCGAGGATATCTCCTTCAATCTGTTTCCGGGTGAGATCATCGCGATCGTCGGGGAATCGGGGTCGGGCAAGTCCACTCTGCTCAACTGCCTCTCAGGGGGGCTGGTTCCAGACAAGGGCGCTGTCGTTTACGACATGCAGCACAAAGGGCCGACGGATGTCCTGACACTTAAGGAGCCAGAACGCCGAAGGCTGATGCGGACGGACTGGGGCCTTGTCCATCAAAATCCGCGAGATGGTCTCCGGATGGCGGTGAGTGCTGGCGGCAACATCGGCGAGCGGCCGATGGGCCTCGGTGCGAGGCACTATGGCGACATCCGAAAAGAGGCTCAGGAATGGCTTGCCAAGGTTGAGATCGATCTTTCCCGCACCGATCATCATCCGAAGACATTTTCCGGCGGCATGCAGCAACGTCTGCAGATCTCCCGAATCCTCGTGACCAAGCCGCGCCTCGTCTTCATGGACGAACCTACCGGCGGTCTGGACGTATCAGTCCAAGCCCGGTTGCTCGACCTCCTGCGGGGTCTGGTCATGAACATTGGCGTCGCAGTCGTTCTGGTGACGCACGATCTGTCCGTCGCCCGCCTTTTGGCCCATCGGATCATCGTCATGCGGCGAGGCAATATCGTGGAGACAGGTCTTACCGACCAGGTCCTGGATGACCCACACCACCCCTATACGCAACTTCTCGTTTCCTCGGTGCTCTAGATGTTACTCGAAATCAATGCCCCTTCGCGCAGCAAACCTGCAAAGCGCGCAGTGAAAGAATTGACGCTGACAGGCGCCAGACTGGTTCTGCCTGACGAAACCTTTGAGGGAACTGTCCACATCAAGGGCGGTCTGATTAGCGATGTTTCCGCCGGTCGGAGCTCCCTGCAGGCAGCGGTCGATCTTGAAGGCGGTTTTTTGTTGCCAGGGCTGGTCGATCTTCATACGGACAATGTGGAAAAGCATGCGTTGCCTAGGGCCGGAGTGATCTGGGATCCGCTTTCCGCAGTGGCGACGCACGATG
Source organism: Mesorhizobium sp. IMUNJ 23033 (assembly GCF_044778005.1). Taxonomy (NCBI): domain Bacteria; kingdom Pseudomonadati; phylum Pseudomonadota; class Alphaproteobacteria; order Hyphomicrobiales; family Phyllobacteriaceae; genus Mesorhizobium; species Mesorhizobium sp. IMUNJ 23033. The sequence goes on along the minus strand of NZ_JBJACT010000050.1, from coordinate 10,642 downwards.
CAGTGGTCATATCAGCCGGCATTACCACGGTCTTCGATTCCTTATCCTTAGGCTCGATGACGCGTGACAACACAAGCAGGAGCGATAGGGCCCGCATCGTGCCTCTTATCGTGGAGGCTGTTGGGACGGCTCAAGATCTTGGCCTGCTACGCGCTGATCATTTCCTCCATTTGCGGTGCGAAATAACAGACGAAGACGTGGTCTCGGCGTTCAAATCGCATGCCGAAAATCCGCTGGTCAAGCTCGTATCTGTCATGGACCACGCGCCCGGTCATCGCCAGTCGCCGCAAGTGGACCGCTTCCGGGCGATGCAGATCAGGGACTACGGCTGGTCGGAGGAAGACGCTGACCGTCGCGTCGCGGAATGGGTCGAAGCGTCCCGGACGATTGGGCCTCGGAACCAAGAGACGATCATTGCTCGTGCTCGTGCGCGGCAATTGCCGATCGCAAGCCACGACGACGAGACGCCCGAGCATGTTCGGGAAGCCAGCGTCGCCGGCGTCACGATCTCCGAGTTTCCAACGACCCGGACTGCTGCAGAAACCGCCCATTCTCTCGGTGTACGCGTGTTGATGGGTGCCCCGAACGTCGTTCGTGGGCTCTCTCACTCGGGAAATGTAAGCGCCCGAGAACTGGCGATGACTGGTCACCTCGATATTCTTGCTTCTGATTATGTCCCGGCAAGCATGTTGCATGGAGCCCTCCGTCTAACGAGGGAACCCATCGGCTTGAGCCTTCCCAGCGCCATTGCGACGATAAGCTTGAACCCGGCTTTGGCGACGAACCTTTCCGATCGAGGCGCCATCAAGATCGGGGCAAGAGCCGATCTTTGCCATTTTATTGAAATCGGCGACGTGCCGCTCGTTCGCGGTGTGTGGAAGGAAGGCGCCCGGGTGTTCTAGCGCCGGCAGGACTTCTTCTTCCCTTCGGTTTTCAGAGGACATCTCGATGGAACAAGCACTTCAGCATCCCGCGCTTCGCGCCGTCGGTCTCACGAAGACCTTCACGCTCCACACGCAGGGCGGGATCGTCCTGCCGGTCTTCGACAACATCGAACTGACAATAAAGGCCGGGAAATGCGTCTGCCTGCACGGGCCGTCCGGCGCCGGCAAGTCGACGCTGTTGCGTTCGCTCTATGCCAACTACAAGCCGGATGCCGGGCAGATCCTGGTCGAGCATCTCGGCCAGACGGTCGATCTGTTGACCGCCGAGCCCTGGGAGGTTGTCGAGATCCGCCGCAGCACCATCGGCTATGTCAGCCAGTTCCTGCGGGTCATTCCACGTATCAGCGCCCTCGACGTCGTCGCCGAACCGGCGATCGCCAACGGCATGCCGGCAGATGAGGCCAAGGCACGTGCCAAGACGCTACTCACGCGGCTGCGCATTCCCGAACGCCTCTGGTCGGTGGCGCCTGCCACCTTCTCCGGCGGCGAGCAGCAGCGGGTCAACATCGCCCGCAGCTTCATCGTCGACTATCCGGTGTTGCTGCTCGACGAGCCGACGGCCTCGCTCGACGCCGCCAACCGGCAGACCGTCGTCGAGTTGATCAACGAGGCCAAGGCGCGCGGGGCTGCCATCGTCGGCATTTTCCACGACGAGGAAGTGCGCGAGGCCGTTGCCGACCAGCTGTTCGAGGTCGGCAGGCGGTCGGCCCGCAAGACCAGGCTCAGTGCCATAGCGGCGGAGACGGTCGCCTGATGCCCGAAGCGTCCTTGCCCCGTTAAGCGATCTACTGCACTCCGGCGCCGGGAACATCCGGTGACAGTAACGGCCAGAGCATGGCTCGGACGGCAGTTCGGCGGCGGCTTGGCCACGGGTGCTGCCGGGCACGCCGCCGCTGCTGCAGGCTCGGTTCACCGCACCCTGACCATCGAGCCGCGCCGCTATGGCTTCCATGCGACGCTGAAAGCGCCGTTCCGGTTGAAGGAAGGCACCCCGGTCGAGGAACTGGAGCGGGCGCTGAGCAGCTTTGTGGCGGCCTGGCCTCCCTATCCAATCGATCTCCTGAAGATCGATTCGCTGATTCCGTTTCCAAACCCCGCGAGGCTCTGCCTCGCACATCATCGAGACTTCGATTGCTTTCGGGCACCGATGAATCAGGCCGAGCTTCAGCGGTGGCTTCAAAGCCCACTCGACGAAACCGAGACCACCTATCTCGCACGCCGGGGCTACCCTTCGTCTTCGACCGATTCCGCTTTCACATGACGCTCACCGATCGCGTTCCCGTCGACGACCGGCCTGCCATGAGGAAGGATCTGGATGAAACCTTCGCGTCGTTGCTTGCCGAAGACAACAGCGTTGATGCCCTGTTCCTCTTCGTTCAGGAACATCCCGGCGCGGGTTTGTGGTGCGCTCGCAGTTCGTGCTGAGGCCCCGCAGTGTCCTCGGGGTGCAAATTCCGAGGGATGTCGCTCCCCGATTCCGAAATGATGCCGCCCCTGTCCATCCGTCGAAGTCTGCCTGAAATCGCGCTCAGTAAGCAGTCTATGAAGCTCTACCAGCCCGATCACCCAACGCGCGGTTCGCCTATCTCCATGTCGGCGTAAAACGCCCGATCCAGCATCGACCCTGCAACGTGAATGATCTCGCCCGGCCTAGTCTCTACCCGAATGATCGAACCGTCAGCCCGATCCTTCCGACCTTCATGCCGAAATCGGCCACCGTAATATGGATGCCAGCGACAGTGAAACTCTACCATCTGCCCGATGACATGGCAGAATGACCGTGCGATGGCTTTGGGGCGCCAGAACTGAACATTCGCAGGCTCCGAGCGCGACGCTGACCGTGCCGCCGTCATGCACCCTCATTTCATCACCAGCGCACGTCTGAACGACATCGACCCCAAGGCCTGGCTCGCCGTGTGCTGGCCCACGTCGCCTACACTTCGTCACCCGCCTGCACGAATTGCTGCTGCGGGAGTGGAGAGCACAAAAAACGGCCGCTATTGCTGCTGCCGCGTAAACAGCTTCCGGAATAGCTCCTCCGACCGCAGGAGACCTTCATTCGTCAGGATCGACGACTTTGATTTGCTCACCGGGTCGCTGATCAAACCTTTCCCATGCAAGCAATGCGTGGTCGCCCAGTCGAAACCTTTCCACGCACAGCATTCGTTATGCGGCGTCAGCCACAGCAGCGCCAGGACGGCATCGTCGATGCCAGGACGGCATCGTCGATCTTGTCCTCATCGATATCCATGCGAGGATCTTTCAACGCGCGACGGTTAAAATCCCGCAGCCTTCGTCGGATGCGTACGTCTGAAGAGCACTCTCCGATACCTTATGTCGTGTTTGTCGGGTCAGCGACACAGGCTTTGGGCCAATTCCTGATTTCCGCTGACTAACTTAACTTGCTGAAAAGCGGCCACAAAATGCTCGTTCCGGGTCGAGCAGCCAACTTGGCACGAATCTGGCTGTCTAGGGCGAGGCGGCGGGAGCTGCCGACCGGCATTGATGCCGCGGGGCACCGTGATTGATGGACGAAAGATGGAAAAACATGTCAGGTCTGGGACAGATTGCATTCTCCGGCAAGTGGAGCCGGCAAGTCAGTAACCTCGCCGCGCTGTCAGGCAGAAGATCTTCATCATCGGCTGTGGCAAAAAAGCCGACTCCACTCGCTTGATATTGAACCCGAACGTGCAAGATAAGGAGCGGCATCTCGCAGCAAAGTAAGCTCAGTCTAAGACCTTAATGAAGGTCGTTCTCAAGGTCGGCTATCCTATCGTTGCTGTCCTGATTCTCTTCGAGTTATCTGCTGCTGTGCAACAGCATTCGACGAAAGACATCGAAATCCTTCGCCGAAAAATCGAGCGAGATCTTGCAACGCGGACTTTCCGCTACGCTAAGAGCGCCGTCGTTGTTCCAGATGATAGACCATATCTCGGATGAAGAGGCTCGCGAGAACAGCCTATATCCGGCAAACATGTGCCAGTTGCTCCGAGAGCGAAAGCAATGTGATCTATAGCATCACGAAAACAACTATGTGCAACTCTGGTCGGCAAGCCCCGAAAGGCCTGTAGACGAGTAACTGAGGAAACGGCATGAATGGTCCTATGGAAGTGACGGACGCGTATACCGCCTATGGTGAAATCTGGAGCGATGTCTATGATGAATATATGGAAGCGGTTAGTGGGTCCGTCCAGAACCCGTGTGTAGTCAGTTTTCTCGCGCCTTTGGCAAAAGACGGAACCGCACTCGAATTGGGCGTCGGAAACGGCCACATCGCCTTGCCCCTTTCGGAAACAGGCGCTTCGGTCCACGGTCTCGATAACTCGGAAAGCATGCTTGCCTCGCTTCGCGCAAAGGACGCTGGCGGTTCGGTCACGACACACCTTGGCGACATGACAGAGTTCGACCTAGGTACACAGTATGACCTCGTCTACTGCGTTAATAATACCTTCTCACTTATGGCGACCCTCGACCAGCAAATCAGTTGCTTTGACTCGGTTGCCAAGTCACTAAAGCCAGACGGGCTATTCGTGGTGCACCTGTATTACCCGTATACTGCTGATTTTTCAGGATCAGGCGTCTATGGAGACCAAAGAACCACAGTTATACACGTCGACGAGCAGAGAATGATGGTACGGTTTGCCAGACATGACCGCAATAATCAGCTTTTTATTTCTCAAGATCTTTGGATCACACCGGCCGGAAACCGGACGATGCCGCTTAAAATGCGATATGTTTATCCCACTGAGTTGGACTTGCTCGCAAAGATTAGCGGACTTGAGCTTCTCCAACGTTATGAAGACTGGAAGCGGGGCCCGTTCGACAATGCATCTGGGCAATACATTTCGGTGCTCCGAAAAAAACCATGAGAATTGCGTGTCGCGACCGAAGGCGCCGGGCCTCGGAGTCATCCCGGCAAATGTCCCTTCCGGATGTCCGCAAGTACACAAAAAAAGCGGCGCCCAATGCCCATCGGCACATCGGTCCAACTGTCTCCGAGCATTACGCGATGACCAGGATGCTCGCGGAAACAGTCAACCGCTGGCTCTCGGCGGGCGTATGCTTTGTCGTTCGGGAGAAGGTTGTTGACGCCAATTGACAAGGAAAGTTGTGGTCGATGAAGCGTTGGGAAGTAGTTCGCTCTGCTATCCTTAGTGATATCGATGCTGGCGCGTTCGAGGATGGGCGCTTGCCTGGCGATCTCGTTTTGGCAAAACGGTTTGGAGTTAATCGCCACACGGTGCGCAATGCGATCAAGGCCCTGGAATCTGAAGGCGCTTTGCGGGTTCAGCACGGTGTCGGAACCTTTGTTGCGGATGATTTCGTTGCACGAAGCTTGAAGAACGACCTCAGGTTCACTTACAAACTCCTCGGCCACAACAAGTCCGTGAGGCGGGAGATACTGTCGATCAACGAAACTTCCGTCGAAACCGACGTCGCAAAGCGGTTGAATATCGCCCCGCGATCGTTGGCTACTGAGGTCAGATGGGTCTCTTTCGTCAACGACTGGCCTTTGGCAACCGGATCCAGCTACTTCCCAGTCGACCGAGTTCCGGGCTTTGCAGTTGCGTTCGCAGCAGTAAACTCTTTCCCTGCCGCCCTGAAGCGCTGCGGCATTCCCGAATACAGGCGGAAATGGACACGGATAACGGCACGAAGACCCACTCAGCAGGAAGCTCAGCGCCTGCGGATTTCCTCGTCCAGCCCGGTGCTATTCGAAGCCAATGTCGATGTAACCCCGGACGGCGCGCCGATCAAAGATGCATTCAGCGTCATACGAAGCGACAGATACGAATATCTGATCGAAGCCAACGATTATCCGAACATTAATTCATTCGGCGGGCCATCTCCGGCAGCGGGCTAAGGCCGCGTAAGCCGGTGACAGACCAAAGTTTTGAATAGCCGTCTTGACCTGCTGGGCGGAATATTTGGGCTCATGGATTTTGCTGCCTTTGAATCGAACTTGAACCCTGGCGGTTCCTTCCGCCAGCGGCTTGACGAGTGACAGTTGTCGATGGAGAGGCGGCGCAGCATCTCGTATTAACGTGCACAGCGTCGTGCGGATCGAAGAACTCGCTGCTGCGGAATTTCTGATCGCGAACCTTCTCGGGGGCTGGATTTGAAAGGTGCCTCGGTTCGATACTGTCGAACTGCTTCGGGGAAACTTCGTGACTGCCGGCCTCACGATCGACTAACCCGGCGACTACACGATCGCTTACATTTTTCGTGATATTTCCCGGCAGGACACGCCGGCCGTGGTCGCGGAATTCGACGTGACGGTCAAATAGATCGCCACAGTCATCCGACAGGGCATTTTACCCAGAACCTCTAATCTGTAGCCATGTCAATCGGCGATGATGATCATCTTGGGTCTTCTACGAGTTGATTCAAAGCCTCGGCAGGCATGATCCATCGCTGCCACTTAGGATCCTCCGTTCCGCCGAGGCCGCGGTAAAATGACTGCGCCATCATATTTTCGTTCATCACGAACCAGTAGAAACACTCGCGCCCTGTCGCACGGGCATGCAGGGCCACTTCTCGCATAAGGTTATGGCCGACGCGCTGACCTCGGTACTCGGGATCAACATAGAGCCATTTCAGCATCAGAAGCGGTTGCGATGTATGTACGAACTCGATTTCATAGTGGACCGCCATGCCGGCCAGTGACTTTGGGCCTGCGTCTGCGACGTAAGCGCCAAACTCTGGTCGCTTGCCAAATCCCCTACGGAGCAGTTCAGCTTCGTCTAGGCTGAAGGTTTGATCATGCTCAGAGCTCAGGGCAGCATGGAAGCTGACAGTTGCACGCATCAGCCGAAGCAACTCCGGTAAGTCGCTCACGTTCATCGGCCGTATTGTGATCGCTCTGGTCGTTCGGGGAGAGGACCTTGCAGATTTTCCCATGAAATGCACCTTGGTAGCTTATGGACGGAAGAGAGCAAGTTCCATGCCGAACCTTGCTCGGGACCTTAAGGTAAACCGGTGCAAATAAATGTGCTCCCTTGCTTGCTCATTATCTCCCGCATTGCAAGCTCCGGATGAACGACGTTCGACGGATGGTAGCCACCGGCGTGCCGGCCAACTCCGTCCCACCTGTCCTCGATCGGTTCGACGACGTCTCCGAGAACAGCACGGGCTTTGGCGCCAGCGCCGCCAGATGCGCCTGCCAGGTGTTGTCGCCAAATGCCTTGTGCGGCGCGCTCGCCAGCCGCTCAAGCACCGTTGCACTCAGATTGCGACCGCGCATGTAGGCAAAGGCCTCTTCGTTGATGATGTAATCGCTGTGCCCGGCACGCAGCGTCGCCAGGAACGCCTCACGTGACTTGGATCGCCCGGTGCGGAACGCGGTGGAGCGATATCGCCGATCAGGGTGGTGCAGCCGTCCCGGTTGGCGTGGCGTGCCCCGGTGTCGTCGAGCGTGATCCATCGCGCAGTCGCCAGCCCGGCCCAGCACGGTCCTCGACGGCTGTCATCGGCCATGAATATTCCTCGATTGTGTGTGGGCATCGAAAATTGCCTAGTTGGCGCTGCTGCCGCCAGTTCCGGGACGCGTCCCGGAACTAGCGGCTTCGCTCCGGCGTCGATGGTCCGTTCCGGTCTTTGCGGGCCGAGAGGGCGCTGGTGGTCCAACTTGGAGAACTTCTGATGATATCGGATTTACACCGTCAGGGCCTGTCCGTGACCGCGATCGCCCGGCGAACGGGCCGCGATCCCAAGACAGTCCGCAAATACATAGAGCGCGGGCTCGAACTCCCCGCCTATGGCCCGCGACAGGCGGGGCGGCCAAACAAGATCGCGCCCTTTGTCGACTATCTTCGCGAACGGGTCTCAGCCTTTCCCGATCTGAGCGCCGTGCGCCTGACGCGCGAGGTTCGTGAGCGCGGCTATGACGCCGCATAACCGCCGTGAAGCGCTTCGTGGCCGCGATCCGACCGCAGGAGCAGGTGCGTCCCTTCGAGGTGCGGTTCGAGACCCCGGCCGGATATCAAGCACAGGTCGACTTCGCGCGCTTCGTCACCGAGTTCACCGACGCGCCGGGCGTGATGCGCATTGGCTGGCTGTTCTCGCTTGTGCTTGGCCACTCGCGCTTCATCTTCGCCCGCTACGTCATGCATCAGGACCTGCAGACGCTGCTGCGCTGTCGCATGCAGGCTTTCGACACCCTTGGAGGAGTGCCGATCGAGATCCTCTACGACAGGATGAAGACGGCGGTTACCAGCGAAGATAATGAAGGCCACATCATCTACAATCGCTCGCTGCTGGCGCTGGCCAAGCACTTTGGATTCCAGCCCAGAGCCTGCCAGCCGTATCGTGCCAAAACCCAGGGCAAAGTCGAGCGACCATTCCGCTATATCCGCGAGGACTTCTTCCTGGCCCGCAGCTTCCGCAATCTCGACGACCTGAACGAACAATTGCAAGATTGGCTCGACACCGTCGCCAATGCTCGCCTGCACGGCACCACGCAACGCATCGTCAGTGAAGCCTTCGCGGCGGAGCAGCCGGAACTTCAACCTCTCCCGGCGTTCCCTTCGACGCGCTTCTCAAGCTGGAGCGTCGCGTCAGCCATGATGGTCTCGTCTCGATCGTCGGCAACCACTATAGCGTTCCCGATCGCACCCGGCCTTGTCGAGGCTCACCAGCTTGCCGACTGCGAAGAAGAGCCTCAGAGGACATTCCGCCTGCCATTCGATTAATAATTTGAAACTGCAGCAGAAGCCCGTGCCGAATACCGAACACGACTCTGTCGTCTAGTCGACAAGTCCGTCAGTGCGTGTCAGGTGTCCATCCCTTTTCCTTGAATGGCCCACACAACCCAGCTGCGATCAAGCAGACCTGCACAATTTGGTCGTGGACGAGTAGCTCAGCCAGCCGGCGTTTGGCCTAAAGTAACTTGCGTGAACCACAGGCCTCAGAGTCGCGAAATGAACGGGTCACGACCCGCAGTTCTGCAGTTTTGGAAGGTGGAGGGATCTCGCCAATCAACGAGACCGCGAGCGCTTCAAGGTCATATTCACGCGCTATCTGCCGGCTCACCGACAATATCCATCCGGCAGGTCGTTCCAGACTTTGGCAATACCTCCTATGTCATCTGCAGGGGACACCGTCATGACAGCACCGCGTCGCTGTGAACCTGTTTTACCCCCAGAATTTTGCAAACTGGCACAGTGCTTGCTGAGGATAGCTCAACAATTGGAGGCATGCCCTTGAAAATCAGCGCCCTCATTCGCGATCTGTTCGAACCCAAGCGCTTCGCGCCAGGGCTTACAAAAGACGATATCTCCTACGCCATCGCAACGAAGCGACGTAGGCCGTCTGCGATATGCCAGGATGCCCTTTCGATCCGCCGTTGATGGCCCTTTATGATCACTGTTCAGCGAGTTAATGCGAAATTGAAGCCGTCGAACGGACCGATACATCGATGAGAGTCGTCAGGATTCAGGCGGAGGTACACACGGATATAGTGTTGTAGTAACCATGAACGTCACCGAAATGGTCTTCCTTCCGATCCGCAAATCCGGCTTTTACCGGTTTGTGTCGTGCAGTTGAATAACTTTGTCCGTTGAACAACCGTAGCCTTGGAGAATACTACTATGAGTGAAGCATCCTTGATCGATACTGTTATTCCGCGTGCTGACATCGTTAAACGCGCAGCGCGTATCGGCGCTGAAATCAGGAATATCAGGCTGTCAGGCGACCTGCCGGACCAAACGATTGCAGCGATCAACAGAGTACTGCTTGAGCAAAAGGTCATCTTCTTTCGCGACCAAGGTCATCTCGACGACGCCGAGCAGGAGCGCTTTGCTCTTCGTTTCGGACAGCTTGTGCCGCATCCGATACTCGGTGCCGTCGAGGGAACGGTTTCTATCACCGAGTTTGATTCCACCCGCGTTGGCCGCCGAGCTGATATGTGGCACACTGATTGGACCTTCGTTGACGCCTATCCCAAGATCGCCATGCTGCGTGGCGTAGTGATACCACCGTCCGGCGGCGATACCATCTGGTCAAACACCGCGGCCGCTTATCTTGACCTGCCGCCGCCGGTGCAACGACTGGCCGATGAGCTCTGGGCCGTTCACACCAACGCCTTCGACTACACCGTGATGGCCCGAGCGAGCGAGACCGACCGGAAGCATTTTGACGACGTCTATACCAGGACGATCTATGAGACCGAGCATCCCGTGGTGCGGGTCCATCCCGAAACCGGCGAGCGCACACTAGTACTCGGCGATGTGGTACAGCATTTTGTTGGTATCCCGAAATATGACGGCCAGCAGCTGTTCGCGCTGTTCCAGTCTCATATCACCGCACCCGAAAACACAGTGCGCTGGAGCTGGAAAGAGGGAGATGTCGCGATCTGGGACAACCGTGCCACACAACATTATCCGGTTACTGATTACGGCGAACAGCACCGCATCGTTCGCCGCGCCACCATCGCTGGTGAGGTGCCCGTTAGCGTCGACGGCCGCCGCAGCGTAAAGCGGATCAAGACAGCCAAGCCGCCACCCGCAACCGTCGCCTAGCGAGTGCACAATTTAACTGAGAGTCCTCTCTGATTGGGGTCGTTTAGGTCAAGCCACTCCTGCACTTTTTTCTGGACCGTCCCGTAGGTCACTCGCTTCTCTTCGCGATCGGCGCTCTGGCCGCCGCATGATGGGGTCAGGAGAGCGAGGCGTCTCAATCTGTTTCACGACCTTGCCGAG
>NZ_JBJACT010000049.1:0-31322 GCF_044778005.1 Mesorhizobium sp. IMUNJ 23033 | reverse complement strand
GGTGAAGAAGGTTGCCAATTCCTGCGATCGCGCCTCGTCCGTAAACAGCCTGATATCGTCGCCAACGGCATTGGCCGGCCAGAAGCCGATGACGCCGCGTGGCGCGAACCATTTCTCGGCAATGATCCTCTTCAGCATCGCCTGCGCATCCTCGAACAGTTGGCGCGCCGCTGGTCCCTGTGCCTCGTCTTCGAGAATTTTTGGATAACGTCCCTTCAACTCCCAGGTCTGGAAGAACGGCGTCCAGTCGATGTAGCACGCCAGCTCGGCAAGATCCCAGCCTTCGAAGACTTTGACGCCGAGGAAGGACGGCTTCGGCGGCTCATAGGCCGACCAGTCGACCTTGTGCGCATTGGCCCGCGCCTTGGCGAGCGGCAGCCGCTGCTTGTCGGCTTCGGAGCGGGCATGCGCGTCGGCGACCTTCTTGTATTCGGCGCGCACGCTGTCGACATAGCCGCCCTTGGCCTCGTTCGACAGCAGGGACGACACGACGCCGACCGCCCGGCTGGCGTCGGCAACATAGACGGTCTGGCCCCTGGCATAGCGTGGATGGATCTTGACCGCCGTATGCACGCGACTGGTCGTCGCCCCGCCGATCAACAGTGGAATGTCGAAGCCTTCACGCTCCATCTCGGCAGCCATGTGCGCCATCTCGTCGAGCGACGGCGTGATCAGGCCGGACAGGCCGATGATGTCGACTTGTCTCTCGCGTGCCGTCTGCAGGATCTTTGCCGCCGGCACCATGACGCCGAGGTCGATGATCTCGTAATTGTTGCAGGCGAGAACCACGCCGACGATGTTTTTGCCGATGTCGTGGACATCGCCCTTCACCGTCGCCATCAGGATCTTGCCGGCCGTCTGGCGCTCGCCATTGTCGATGCCGTTGGCGGCGTTCGCCACCTTCTCGGCCTCCATGTGCGGCAATAATCCTGCGACAGCCTGTTTCATCACGCGGGCCGACTTCACCACTTGCGGCAGGAACATCTTTCCCGCGCCGAACAGGTCGCCGACGACATTCATGCCGGCCATCAGCGGGCCTTCGATGACGTGCAGCGGGCGCTCGGCCGCCAGCCGCGCTTCCTCGGTATCGGCGTCGATGAATTCGGTGATGCCGTTGACCAGCGCGTGGCTGATCCGCTGTTCGACCGGCAATTCGCGCCAGGCGAGATCGCGCTCCTTGGCCTCCTGGCCGGCCGTGCCCTTGAAGCGTTCGGCGACCTCCAGCATGCGTTCGGTGGCAGTGCCGCCGGTCTTGGGCACGCGGTTGAGCACGACATCCTCGCAGGCCTCGCGCAGTTCCGGCTCGATCGTGTCGTAGACCGCAAGCTGGCCGGCATTGACGATGCCCATGTCCATGCCGCGCTGGATGGCATGGTAGAGGAACACGGCATGCATGGCCTCGCGTACCGGCTCGTTGCCGCGGAACGAGAAGGACAGGTTCGAAACGCCGCCGGAAATGTGGACATGCGGCAGCGTCGCTGTGATCTCGCCCGTCGCCTCGATGAAGTCGACGCCGTAATTGTCGTGCTCCTCTATTCCGGTGGCGATGGCGAAGACATTGGGATCGAAGACGATGTCTTCCGGCGGAAAGCCGGCCCGTTCGGTCAAGAGCTTGTAGGCGCGGGTGCAGATATCGACCTTGCGCGCCTTGGTGTCGGCCTGGCCGTCTTCGTCGAAGGCCATGACGACCACGGCCGCGCCATAGGCGCGGACCAGCCTGGCATGATGCAGGAACGCCTCTTCGCCCTCCTTCATCGAAATGGAATTCACCAGCGGCTTGCCCTGCACGCATTTAAGCCCAGCCTCGATGATCTCCCATTTGGAACTGTCGACCATCACCGGGACGCGGGCGATGTCCGGCTCGGCGGCGATCAGGTTGAGATAGCAGACCATCGCCTTCTTCGAATCGATCAGCCCCTCGTCCATGTTGATGTCGATGATCTGGGCGCCATTGGCGACCTGGTCGCGCGCCACGTCGACTGCGGCAACATAGTCGCCCGCCGTGATCAGTTTTCGGAACTTGGCCGATCCCGTGACGTTGGTGCGCTCGCCGACATTGACGAACGGAATCTCGTCGGTCAGCGTGAACGGCTCCAGCCCGGACAGGCGCATCTTCGGCTCGATCTCTGGAATGGCGCGCGGCGGGTACTTTTTCACCGCCTCGGCAATCGCCCGTATGTGATCCGGCGTCGAGCCGCAGCAGCCGCCGACGACGTTGACCAGCCCCTCACGGGCGAAATCCTCGATCTGCGCGGCCATGAATTCCGGGTTCTCGTCATACCTACCGAATTCATTGGGCAGGCCGGCATTCGGATAGGCGCAGGTGAAGGTGTTGGCGACGTCCGATATTTCGGCCAGATGCGCGCGCATGGCGTTGGCACCGAGCGCGCAGTTGAGGCCAATGGTGAAGGGGCTGGCATGGCGCACCGAATGCCAGAAGGCCGTCGGCGTCTGGCCGGACAGCGTGCGGCCGGACAGGTCGGTGATGGTGCCTGAGATCATCACCGGCAGGCGCACGCCCTTCTCGTTGAATATCTCTTCTGCTGCGAAGATCGCCGCCTTGGCGTTCAGCGTGTCGAAGATGGTCTCGATCAGGATGATATCGGCGCCGCCGTCGATCAGCCCGCGCAACTGCTCGCCATAGGCGAGGCGCAGGTCGTCGAAGGTCACAGCGCGATAGCCGGGATTGTTGACATCCGGCGACATCGAGGCGGTGCGGTTGGTTGGCCCGAGCGCGCCGGCGACGAAACGGCGCTTGCCGTCCTCCTGCTCGGCCCTCACCGCGGCACGGCGCACAAGCCGCGCGCCGTCGCGGTTCAGGGTATGAACGGCATCCTCCATGCCGTAATCGGCCTGGGCGATCGAGGTCGACGAAAACGTGTTGGTCTCGAGGATGTCGGCGCCTGATATGGCGTATTGATAGTGGATTTCCTCGATCGCCCAGGGCTGCGTCAGGATCAACAGATCGTTGTTGCCCTGCTGGTGGCAGGTGCAGCCGGCGAAGGCCTCGCCGCGAAACTGCTTCTCGTCGAAGCCGAGACCCTGGATCTGCGTGCCCATGGCGCCGTCGAGGATGAGGATGCGTTCGTGCGCCGCTGCGGTCAGCGCAGCAAGCACTTCAGAGCCGTCGGGCTTTGCCGCGGCGGGGCCGAACAGGTCATCCAGCGATGAGGAACTTTGCGACATTTTTCATCCTCAAAGCGACAGTCGCGCCTAATCACATAAAGACATCTTTATGTCAACATACGCCCTCTCGATTTCAGTGTCACGCCGGTTTTTCACCTCATTCACGTTGCCCTGTCACGTGGTCCTTCCCGGCTTGACTCCCATGACGCCGCTCGCCCGCAGCATCCATCGCTGCCCGTCGCTGCGAAAATCGGTGATGCTGAGAGGCTCGATGTCGATCCTCCGGCAAGCCGAAAGCGGCGCGCCGACATCAACCATGGCCGCGCGGATTGCATTTGCATGCGCGGACCCTGGTTTAACTCTGCGGTGCGATACCGCCAGCAGCCAACCTTTGCGAGCAACCCCTCCTCGCACATTCTAGAGAGGTAGCGACGTGGAATTCCGGCATCCGTCCCGCGGCCTTGGCGACATGGCGGTACTTGATGTCCAGTCGAGCCCGCGGCGGGTGAACAGGCGCACGCCGGCGCCGCGCCGCTCGGGTGGGCGGATTGCTAAAGCCTATTGCAACGATTTGGCTCTGCTTGCGTTTTTCCGTTCGTCGCGAAGGTCACAGCCACCTATGAGTGCGCATGTAGTGGCCGGTGCGCTGACAAGGCTGCAAAGCTGGCCGAAGCTCCAATGCGTCGGCGCTATCGGCCGCTCCTGTCCGGGAACATTGAGCGAAAGTGGGTCCGCATTGTTGCGGTGGCTTCCACGCGCACGGCGCGGCTCTCTACGATGCGGGCGGTGGCGCGGTCCGCGCGCTGCTTCACCGCATCATAAAGCTCGGTGAGGCTCAGATAGCGCTCGTCATCGGGACGCGAGAACCATTCCGAAGAAACCCGCCCGATCCGCTCGCCGCGCGATGTCGACGCGAAAACCGCTGGAAGCCGCGTGCTGATGGCTGTTGCTCTCGCCGTTGATGATGGTCGTCATGTTCATTGCGATCACTCCTTTTTCCGTTGATGCCAAAGGCATGTCCCCCGGCATGCCTTCCGGGGGCGCGTGAGCGCACGGGAGTGATGGGGGCCAATGCCGGCGCGCGGAGCCGGGTTGCACGGCCGAGCGAAGCATAGGCGGCGATGGCGGGGAAGCGAGGCGGAGTTCCTCGCTTCCCAACAGATCTGCAAGGTTATCCGCAGCCGATCAGAACGATGAAAGCGAAGCTTGCCGTTATAATATTGGTAAGAGATGTGGATTGTAGAAAGGAAACGGACTATTTGCCTGATTGGCGGAATGGGGAAACCAAACTTCTTTAGTGCATCCGATAAGACAAGAGGAAAACTTGATGACCATTTCTCCTGAACAAGACGGCCAACTGGATACCGTGTCGATTGCCGCCGACATTGTCGCCGCCTATGTGTCGAACAATCCGCTGCCGGTCGGCGAACTGCCGAAGCTGATCAGCGATATCCATGCCGCTCTGCAAGGGATTGGCTCGCCGGCGACGGAAACTGCGGTCAAGCAGGAACCGGCGGTGTCAATCAGGAAGTCAGTGACGCCGGACTTCATTATCTGCCTGGAAGACGGAAAAAAGTTCAAATCCCTGAAGCGCCATCTCGCAACGCATTACAATCTGAGCCCCGAGCAATACCGCCAGAAATGGAACCTGCCTTCCGACTATCCGATGGTGGCGCCGAGTTACGCGGCCATCCGCTCGGCCATGGCGAAATCAATCGGACTCGGGCGCAAGGCGGCGCCCGCCCCAGCCGCAGCTGAAAAACCAAAACGGCCCGCTCGCGCGGCAGCGGCTGCAACGACCCCCACGGCAGTTAAGTCGCCGGCGATGAAGACGCGCAAGGCACACGCAAATTAGTGTGCTGCACCTGACAGAGGTGCCAACGGGCGGCGAACCTGAACATGGCGAAGCCCCACCTCGCGGCGGGGCTTCGTGTTAGGTCGGGTCAATCTGCGGCGCGGCGGGACCAGATGAGCGAGAAGTCGCCTTCGGCGGGAGCGAACGTCACCGTCTTGACGTTGAGGTTGGGGGTCTTGACCGAGCCGGAGAAGCCTTTCGCGGTGCGCGAGAATGTGCCGATGGTAGTCATTGTGGTGGTTCCTTCTGTTTTTCTCGGGCCGCGCCCATCGCGGCCTCACATGAAGGATCACTCGTCAAGCTGTGGTTCTGAACTGCTGAGTGGCCGGTTTCTAAATGACGCCCCGCCGGATACGGGGCGTCATATCGAAGTTGTTCAGTCGCCGTTGCGTCGGTTCGGTCGTGACCAGATGAGGCTGTAGCCCTGACCGTCCTCACCCTCGACGAGGTTGGTGTAGATCGGAGCGGTGAAGCTGGGATCGTCGAGCTTGAGACCCAGGTAGTTGCGGCCCTCATTGGACTGCTTGGACCAGGCGGCACCGATCTCGATCCGGCCGACGAAGACCCGGTGGCTGGGAGCGTTTTCGCCGCTGGAGCGCGTATCGGGAACGATACGGATCTTCTTGGCCTGGAGGGAGACGGTCGCCTCTTGGGTCGCCGCCTAACCGGCTTGCGGGGTAGGTTCACCGGTGACGATATATGCGCTCAAGCTAATCTAAGCGCAGTATCATAACCGCTTAGGCATCCAGGCTATGCATTGTTCGAGGCGTTCAAGCTGAGCTTTCTGCCAGCGAAGCTCGTGACCAACGTTTTGCAATTTGGATTTGCCTTTGGAAGCGGCCGCATTGATCAGTTCGCATTCAAGCTGAGCGATTCGATCTCGCACCTGCTGAGCTTCAGCCTGCCGTATATCTCTAATCCAACCTGGGCCACGCATATTCAGGGGGTAGCATTTGAAAACTAACGCCGGCAGTTTCGAAAAACTCGAATTTTAACCATCGCAAAAATCACCGCCCTCATCGAGGCCAGAATAATCTTAATCGACTTGGTAACGGCCTATTCAGCGCCAATGGCTAAAGAAACAATATGACGCCGCGCACCGAGCGTATTCTGGGCAAATCATTGGTCGTGACGACAATTGCAGTCGTCGCGACGTTCGGTCTGTCGTTTACGGCTAGGCTTGCGTTGCAGATGCCGATCGACTGGTTGAGTTGGGTGGAATGCACCTTCATTCCCATTCTGATCGGAATGCCGGTCAGTGCCTACATCTTCGCTCAGTCCGAAACGATCCAGGAAACATGTGACAAGTTGGAGAAGTCACATACTGCCTTGAGAGAGGCGCACGACCGGCTCAACTTCGTAACCAGCCACGACCAGATGACGGGGCTCCTCAGTCGCGGTGAATTCATCGCAAGGATGGACAGAAGCCGCGATGAAGGAGAATGCGACATGCTTCTCCTGATCGATCCAGATCACTTCTCCTCGATCAATGACGAGCACGGACATTTCAAGGGTGACGAGGCCCTAGTTCGGATCGCGAAGGCGCTCGTCTATACGACCCGCCCCGGGGACACAATTGGCCGCCTTGGTGGGGAAGAGTTTGGGGTCTTGCTGCGCGACGTGCGCAAAGAGCAGGCGATTACCATAGCGGAGAACATCCGTCGGCATGTCGAGGGTGGTCCCTGGGTCAAAGGGCAACAAAATGGCGTGAGGGTGACTGTCAGCATCGGCGGTGCGGAAATTCCTCATGATGCAGACATTCAGGATGTCCTCCGTGCTGCGGGGCGGTGCGTATTTGCAGCGAAACAACGCGGGCGAAACCGCGTTTCGTTCGACCAGGAGGCAGCCAAGTTGCGAGTCGTGACACCGTAGCCGACCTCCGAAGCCCGCTACTCCATGTGAGGCACGTCACCGCTGGTAAACGGCACCGGCATGGGCCGCAGTCACCGAGCGCAGGTCGGCGTCAAGGCTCCAGGCGATGATGCCTGCATGACTTGAAGCCGGAGCTTTGGCGGTGGGAATGGCCCGCTCATCGCTCCACTGGTCGGCCGGTCCAAACATAGAGCCCACCTCCTCGCCGCTGTCGAAAGCGGCCCCCACGATCAGCTTGGGCTTCTCTGACCTTGCAGAATATGGTCGGACTCAGCTCAACCTCTAGCATCAAAGACATCGCTCGCTATCTTCCCCATGCTCGAAGCAGAACCAATGCGATGCCTGCTTAGCGGGCGGGCGACGAAAGTGCCTGAAGGCATGCATCCGTTGGCACACTGGGACGCGACGCGGGAATATGAGAGGTTGAAGGCAATTCCCTTTCGAAGGGCGAAAACCCGGATCATCCCGCCCCGACAGCGTCGCTGGGGTATAGGTGTAGCAGTTTGCTTTGATGATCTTATAATAGGTGGCTGTTGGCACCGCAATTGGACCCTCTGGTCCGGGGTCCTCCTTCGAGAGGCGCTCCACAGCTAGAGTTCTTCGAGGGAGAGTCATGACCAATCCGTCGCAACAGATCATGAGACTAGGATTTGGATTCGCGGTGTCACAAGCGCTGCGAGTCGTTGTCGAACTCGGCATCCCCGATCTCCTGGCTACAAGCGAGCAGTCGGTGGATGAGCTGGCGGCTGCCACTCAGTCAGATGCTGACGCGCTTTATCGAGTAATGCGACTTCTCGCGCCTGAAGGGGTCTTTAGGGAATTACTGCCCCGTCATTTCGAGTTGACGGAGGTGGGCGCGGTGCTGCGCTCCGATCGCCCGGGTCCCCGTGACTTTGTCCGTATGATCAACAGCGAGGCCTATCTTGCCTTCGAGCAGCTCCTGCATTCTGTCCGCACCGGAAAGCCAGCCTTCGACAAGGTGTTCGGGAGCCCAAGGTTTGATTGGCTGTCGGAACACCCGGAGCAGGCTGCCTTGTTTCAGCGTGCCATGGTCGCCCTGGGCCAAGGCAGCAACGAGGCCGTGGCCGATGCTTATGACTTCAAGCCATTCACGCGGATCGTCGACGTTGGCGGCGGACATGGCCAGCTTCTCTCGGCAATCCTGGTCCGCAACCCCCATTTGAACGGCGTGCTTTTTGATCTACCTTCCGGCGTCGCGGCAGCGCGCCAGGGTGCCGGGGGCGACCTGCCGCGCACCGAATTTTTCGCCGGTGATTTCTTTGAGAGCGTTCCCACCGGTGACGTGTACGTCATCAAGAAGGTCATTCACGACTGGGAGGATGGGCGTGCCGCGGTGATCTTGCGAAATTGCCGCAAGGCAATGCTGCCGAATGGGAAGGTGCTTGTGGCCGAGACGCTCGTGCCGCCGGGTGACGAACCGAACCAGATCAAGGGTATCGACGTGGTCATGCTCGCCATCACTGGCGGCCTTGAGAGAACGCAGGCCCAATATGCAAGGTTGTTCGACGCCGCTGGGCTACGCCTTGAACGAGTGATTCAGACCCGAGGACCCATTTCAATCCTTGAGGCGTCTGCGGCCTAGAAGGCGCGCGCCTGTCGGGGAAGGGTCAACATTGGCAGGTCGCCCTTCGGACTCGAATCAACCAGGCCAGTCGAAATTCTGGGCAGCGCGGACCATAGCCGCAGTGGCGGGACTGAATTGTCTTCCCGGTACGCTAGCGAGGCAAATGGTTCGCGTCACAGAGGGATCGATGAGCGGACGCTGCAGAAGCTCGGGCGACGTCACGGAGTATTCCGGCATGAATGCGAAGCCAATCTTGGCGAGAACCATCGATTGCACCCAGTCCTCGCGCTCGGACCGAAAACGCGCGTAAAGGTTCACATTGGTCTGCCGGCAAACATTCATCACCATATCCCGCATTTCACAGGACAGACGATCAACATAGGGTTCGCCAGAGAGATCGCCCAGCCTGATGGCATCAACTGCCGCGAGCCTATGGTCGGGAGGGAATATGACGACATAACGTTCCTTGTAAAGTTCATGAATACGAAAGAAATCGCCCAGGCCTTCGAGGGGATTGAGAACGGCCAGATCGAGTTCGCCGTTCGCCAGACGACTCTTCAGATCGCCGACTTTTGCTTCGCTTACTTCAAGATCGACCCCGTGGAACTCCTTCTGGAATTTTGCGAGGAACCGTGACAGCCTCACATGGCCGATGGTTGACATGATGCCAAGTCTGATAGGCACCTGGTCCAGAAGTCTGAAATTGTCGGCTAGTGTCCGGGTGGCCTCTGCCTCCTGGATGATGTGCTGCAAATGAGGTAGGAGCGACCGTCCGAACTCGCTCAGGAGAACTCGTTTTCCTTCCCGGTAGAACAAGGGCGCGCCGAGCTCATTTTCAAGAGACTTTATGGCCTTGGTCAAGGCCGGCTGCGACACGTTGCATTCTGCGGCCGCTTTGGTGAAGTTCAAAGCCTCGATGGCCGCCAACACATATCGGACCTGAGACATTTCCACGATTGACCCCTCCCCGGGCAGCCCAGATGAAGATGATACCACGTCTGTCGATAACCGTCGGTTATGGATCGATAGAAAACAAATTGTTCCAATTGGCCGACAAGGCGATCAAATGTCCCTGTATGGTTGAAAAAGGAGGATGAGATGAGCGTCTACATGGTTGAAAGGGATCTCAAGGGGATCAGCATGGAAGCCCTAGGTGGTGCTCAGAAAGCAGCAATCAGCAAGGCGGCGGAGATGTCATCCGCCGGCACCGCGATCAAATACCTGCGCTCGACCTTTGCACCTGAAGACGGTCGCTGCATGTGCCTGTTTGATGCCAAGTCCGATGCTGATGTCAAACGTCTGAACGACGATGCGAGCCTGCCCTACAACAGGATCGTTCCAGCACTTGATCTGACGCCGTAAATGACATTCGACAAAGGCCCCGGAGAACGCTCCTGGGCCTTTGTCTTTGCGAAAATCACGTGGAAGCAGTTAGCGTCTCATGTGAATCGGCGCCCTAGTGGATTGATCGAGTGCGACGATCGGGCATGCGGCCACCCCACCGCAATGCCATCCTCGGGCGCGACAGCACGCCTGAGGAACTGGACTACATCGCCACGGGCAATTTTCCGCACACCACGAAACTTGGGATTCCGTCCAAGGACGCGTGATACCCATCCCCGCATCTGACCCCCACTTTTTTGGACCGCCAGCCACCCCGCACCGACGAATGCCGACCGGTCCCGACTCTCGGGCTGGCACGGCAGGATCGCCGCCCAACATTCTGTCGCAGATTGACCCGCCCGGCGAGCCCTGGCTTTTTGCCGCTGGGTCGCTGATCTGGAACCTGCGCATCGAGGTAGCCGAGCGTCGCGCGGCCCATGCCCCGGGCTGGCGGCGGACGGCATGCCCCGGACTCGCACACTGAACGTCGTCGTGGGCGGCCCAGGCTTGCGGCCCCGCCGGTCCCTCACACGCCAATATGATAAGATATTGAAATCAATTAACAGTCCGTCCAATCCATCAGCAGCATCGTTCACGTTCTGAAGGTCGGATGCCGCTGGCAGAATTGTCCATCCGTCTATGGCCCACCGGCGACGATCTATAATCGCTTCCATCGCTGGTCGGGGTGCGGTCTGTGGCGACGTCTTTTTTGCGGCTCTTGTCGCGGACATGCAGATAACCGACAGCACAACAGCAAAGGAGCACCGGTCGGCGGCTGGGGGAAAAGGGGGGGCGCAAGCCCAGGCGATTGGGCGCTTGCGCGGGGGCAGGACAACGAAGGTCCACGCGTCGTAGACGGTCTCGGACGGGCGCTCGCATTCGAGATCACGCTGGGACATACGAGAGTACGCGTTGAAGGCCTACGGGGCCGTTGGTGTCCAGCCCCATCTCCCTAGGTGAAGTCCGAAAATTGTTCCGATCTTCTCGCGCACCTCAGGCAGCGTATCAGCGGCAGAAGATAGTGGATCGTCACGGGACGATCCACCCGCGCCAGGCATCGGCGGTGTAAAGCGGATAGCGGCTTTGCGGGCCGGAATAGGCGGTCGCGCTGGACCAGGAGCCCGTTGGGGCCGCGCATCGCGCAAATGTCGGCGCGAGACGTTCAACCACTTCTCGAAAACCTTCTGGCATCCATGCCGTCAAAAGCGCCTGCCGGCAGCGCGGAGCGGGCGATGCTTGTGCTGCTCTGTAGTGAGATCGAGGTCTGCGGGCGCGGGAAATGCGACAACATCGTTACCTCCCCCTGCAGGCCGAGGCTGAGGCCGTTAAGAGTTCAACCCAAATTTGCCTGATATTAGACAGCTGTAAAATTGATGACTGTGGCCGAGCGCTTGCTCGTAGACAGTTCGGTTATCCGGCGCGATAGTTATCAGGCGAAGGTCCTCCGGAGGGTGCAGTGCGACCATTGCCGTCCAACGTCGACGCAGATGCCGTGATTGAAGTCGGCCGCTACCTGGATGATCACCCGAAATCCACCGCGGTCTCGATGTCGGATGCGCTTCGTGTCATCAGACGTCGCGTGCCCACATTTCGCGTCAGCGACACGTGGCTAGAGGAAGTGATTGTAGAAAGCGCCGCAGCCAGGCAGTTGGCGATCTTACTGGACAACCGCTAGCGTAAGGGGTCTCGCTTTTGACCGCAGATAGACGTTCATTCGCCGCTCTCCTCGTCGTCCATCGTTGGGTTGATAGCGTTGACCTGGTTCTGCCGACGTCGATGTACGCTCGGCAGCCCTCAGTGAATGACTGGCTATTGCCATAGCAGTCGCACTATCGCTTCGATCGCCGTCAGCCCGGGCACAGGCGGCGTCCATAGGCGCGCGGGTGGACTTATGGGCGGCCCGGCAAACCAAATTCGGGGTGGGAGTGCCGGGCCTGACCGGCGGGCTTGTCGATCCGGCTGACCAATACTTGCGAGGAGCTATTGAAACCACAAGACAGACATTGGTCCGAGTCCCGGCCCGCAGAAGACCTATCGCTCCTAACAGCCTCAAAAAGGCGCTCGCGGAACGCGCAGGCGCTTCACCGCTGCAAGACTGCGGCTAGCCGAGACGGGCTGGCGAGGCGGTTTAGTCCGGTCTGTCGAGTAGTGGCACCCAAGCGTCGCTCCGTTGGGTATTTCTGGATCGGCCTGACCTTGTCGATGTCGACCGTGACCAGAGGCCGAAGGGTCACCGTCACCGTGCCCGCCTCGTCGGCTCCGCATTTTGCGCAGCAGAATAGTCCGTTACTCCCTCGGCTTTTTATTAATATCCAATGTTGTGCATTACTGACAGGTAAGAGTTCCCAAGCTAGAATTGTCACTGCTTCCTCTAAAAAAACGCGAGATGCAGGATGTCGCGTCCAGAATTTCCGGTCGATGAGCTGACCAAGTCGTTTTCTAAAGACGACGCTGACGCCGTGCGCTTGGTGCTAGATGCCGTACCGCATCCGATATTCGTGAAGGATGATCAATCCCGCTTCGTCGTGCTCAACCGAAGCATGTGCGACTTTATGGGACAATCCTATCAGGATCTGGCCGGCAAGTCGGACTATGATTTCGTCCCGAAAGAACAGGCGGACGTGTTCCGGCGGATCGATCGCTTGGTGCTGGAAACCGGCAAAATCAATGAGAATGAGGAGTTCGTTCAGGGGCCTGATGGGAAACTGCGCACACTCGTGACGCGGAAGGCACGAGCGTCGTTGCCGAACGGCGCCCGCTTCGTGGTCGGCTGCATTTCGGACATCACCCGGCTGAAGCAGCACGAAGCCTCGCTGCAACTCCTGTTCGAGGAAAACCCGGTTCCGATGTGGGTGTTCGAGAGAAGCAGCTTGCGCTTTCTGGACGTCAACCACTCAGCCATTGAGCATTATGGCTACACGCGCGAACAGTTCCTTTCGAAGTCCATACTCGACATCAGGCCGCAGGAAGACATCGAGGCCTTCCTGCAGGTCGTTGGGACGGGCCAGGGTTCATACCGCACCGGGCGCACCTGGCGCCATATCAAGGCGGACGGCAGCCTGATCGATATCGTCGCCTATTCCAAGTCGATCGATTATGACGGCCGCTCGGCGTTCATGGTTGCAGCTATAGACATAACCGAGCGCAAGCGGGCGGAAGACCACCTGCGCCGCACCAGGGAGTTCCTGGACACGGTCATCGAAAACATTCCGGTCATGCTGTTCGCCAAGGAGGCGAGCCAGCACCGTTATGTCCTGATGAACCGGGCGGGTGAGGAATTGCTTGGCATACCGCGTGATGAGCTGATCGGCAAGACTGACTCGCAGCTGTTTCCGCCAAAAGAGGCCGAGGCCTTCCGCACCCGTGATCAGGAGGCATTGCGTTCCAACTCCGTCCAAATTGCCGCGGAGGAGAAGTTCCCAACGCGGCACAAAGGCGTACGCGATCTCATTACACGACGGCTGGCTGTCGAAAGCCACGATGGCAAATCGAAATTCGTGCTTGCGGTGGCCGAGGATGTCACCGAGCGCAAGCGCGATGCGGCGCGGATCGCCCATTTGGCCACGCACGATGCGCTGACCGATCTGCCCAACCGGACGGCACTCGTTGAGCGGCTGGAGTTTACGCTCGAGCGGGCGACATCCGGTCGGGAATCCTTCACGATCATGCGCATCGACGTCGACGGCTTCAAGGATGTGAACGACGTTTACGGGCCGGCAATGGCAGACGCGCTGCTTCGCCAAGTGGCGATGCGGCTGGCGGCCACTACCGACAACAACTTCCTCGCCCGCACCGGCGGCGGCGAGTTCACCATTATCATCAGCGAGGGCCCGCATCCGGCAACATCTGTGGCACTTGCTGATCGCCTGCTAGCAACGATTGCTGAGGTGTTCGATGTCGAGGGCCGCGCACTACGCGTTGGGCTGAGTATTGGTATCGCCCTCTTCCCTAACGACGCGGCCGACATCACGGCTCTCCTGAGCAATGCCCGCGCAGCGCTCGACCGAGCCCGAGCCGATGGGCACGGGGTGTTTCGAATGTTCGAGGCCGACATGGATCGGAAGCTGCGCGAACGCCGTGCGCTTGAGCAGGACTTGCGCGCGGCGCTGGAAAACGGCGAGCTGTTCCTGCATTACCAGCCACAGGCGAACACGTCCGGCGAGATCGTCGGATTCGAAGCGCTGGTCCGGTGGTCCCACAGGGACCGAGGAATGATCCCCCCTGCAGAGTTTATTCCGCTGGCCGAAGAGAGCGGGTTGATCGTGGCCATCGGAGAGTGGGTGCTGCGGGAGGCGTGCAGGGAGGCGGCGTCGTGGGCGAAGGCGGTCCAGATCGGCGTCAATCTGTCTCCGGTACAGTTTCGCCAGGGCGATCTTCCAGGTCTGGTGCACTCGATCCTGCTTGAGACGGGGCTCGCCGCCAAGCGGCTCGAGCTAGAAGTAACGGAGAGCGTGCTGTTCGACGACCTTTCGCGAGCGAGCTCGATCCTAAGGCGACTGAAATCGATCGGCGTGAAGATCGCCTTGGACGACTTCGGGACCGGTTATTCATCGCTCTCCTATCTTCAGTCTTTTCCCTTCGACAAGATCAAGATCGACAAGTCATTCGTTAAGATGGTTGAGGAGCACCCGCATTCGGCGGCCATCATTCGCGCCATCGTTGGGTTGGGCCGAGGCCTCTCCATGCACATCATTGCAGAGGGCGTCGAAACACTTGAGCAACTGAATTTTCTGAGTGACGAGGGCTGCAACGCGCTTCAGGGCTATCTGATCGGACGCCCTTATCCGATCGAGGCATACGCGAAGGAGGTCGGCAGGGCCGCAGCCATGCCGAGGGCGGCGAACCGACGCCGCAGGCGGCAGTAGCACGGAGCGCTGCGATTAGGCTGCTTTGAGGCGGTTTCGTTTTGCACCAGTTGCCACGCCGGCAGTCGAGGAAGCCGGCTCTGCGGGATCCCGGCGGCGCGCGCAAGCACGTCGGCCAAACTTAGCCAGCGGAAGGACGTCTTTGAGCTTCGCCATCGTGATCCGCGTCGTCACGGCGGCCGTGATGTTTTCGACCTCTGACATAGTAGCCCGAGGCGCGACAGTGACAGCGTCGCGCCAATTGGTTAAATTGGTCGACTAGGCTTTGGATTTATTGCCTGGTGGCTTTGCCACTTCCTGTGGCTTTCGCCCAAGACCGGTCTTCTTCGCCAAAGCCGAGCGAGTCGCCGCATAGCTCGGTGCAACCATTGGATAATCAGACGGCAGACCCCACTTCGCACGATATTCGTCAGGGGAAAGCCCGTAGCTCGTGCGCAGATGCCGTCTCAGCGACTTGAATTTCTTACCGTCTTCCAGCGAGATGAGGAAATCCGGTGTTACGGATTTCCTGATCGGAACCGCCGGCTTCAACGGCTCTGCCGCCGGTTGGGACTGCGCACCGGTCTGCAGTAAGGCCAACGATTGGTGAACCTGGCCAATTACAGAAGGCAATTCGCCGACAGGGACGGGATTGTTCGACACATATGCCGAGACAATGTCCGCCGTTAGCTCAATGAGCGAGTCGTTAGTTTTCTCGTCAGCCAACGTTCTTTCTCCTAAAGGGATAAATTGCACAAAACCGAGATAAAGAGTTCAGTCGACATCTGCAACCGCCGCCGCAATGTTCTGTTGCTGCTGGCAGGTATGTCTTCGCCGCAAGGCTGGTGTAGCGACTCAACAGCTTGAGTAATCGCTTCTCGTCACGCTTGTAGAAGGACCTAGCTAGAAATTCAATTGTGCAATGCCCATCATTCCTGCTGGCTCAGCCTGAGGGCGGCTTTTCCATGACCAACAAATCTATAGGTGTGCGCTTTCCAAAATGACACAAAACGGCCCGCTCCGTTTTCTGGAGCGGGCCTTTGCTTGCGCGGTACTCAAACTTTGCCGCTAAACCAAAGATGGCAGCGAATGGTAAAGACCGAGTGAATGTCAGATACCATATCGGTTACCGCCGTAGCGGCGTTCAAGCGCGTTCGCTATTTGCTCGCACGGAGTTCACCCCTAACGAAGGTGGAGACGGAGGCGCCTTCCTTCTGCATCCACCACCGTGACAGGGGCCCCATGGTCGGTGTATCTGGTGCAAGGACATCGTGGACTATGAAGTCAGGCGTCTCGTCCGTCGTGCGTTGCGAATCCTCACTACTCCCTCCCAATCAGCGCTGGTCTGCCATTGGAGGACGACCGGGAAGGCCCTACCTCCCATCGCTCTCAGGCGTAACCATACGCTCGAAATGGGACTGCGGCGACCGGCGTTCCAGGAGCTTGGTCGACCCGGATGATCGGCGCTTTTGCTAGAGCACGACTAGGCGATTCCCTTCGCCCTCCTGTCGCTCAAATCCCTATTGTTAAGGATATAAAGCATGTCATCGGCCTCTATAAGCTTCAAGCCAACCATCAAGACGCCGTCGAGAGTGGCCGGCTGCCCGGTGAACACGTCGATGATCGACCAGAGGCCATGGTGGGCTCTTTGCATGTCGTAGCGCTTGGTCATTGCCTCAATCCACTGCGGGAGCGACCGTTAGCCAGCACATCGCATCCGGCGCGGAACTGTCAATCCCAGGTTTTCTGGAAGCAGATGTCCCGATGCCAGTTCAGGTGTTGGAGAGGATTGGAATTTCAGCAGGAAGCGAGGACCGGGCTTTGAGCGACTTCGAACATTGCGCCATCCCCTCAGCGCCTGGACTGTCCCAACGCCAATATGATCTGGATCAGGATCAGTGCGCCTCGACCCAGCTGTATTTCGGCCCCCTTGCCGGACCTCTGATGAATGCGTGGAATTGAACGGCTGTCGCCATTTTGCGAAGCACATTCGGCGCGGCCGGCCGATGGTGATCGGCTATGCACTGAGGCGGTATATGAATTCCACCGCCACCCCGGCTCTGACAGGGTCGAGTTCAGGCGAAATGCTTCGGTCGCACCATCAGGTTTTTTGGCGGGTGGCCCAAGTCCTGATTAACCCTGACGCCGAGATTACCGGCCATCGGCCAGTCGCATCGCTATGAAGCTGCGAACAGCCTGATGGCAAGAGCCTACTCTCAACACGTTGCTAGGGCCTATTTGCGGGCTTCCAACTCGGATTGCCTCAGGCATTGAGACCGATTCATCCGCAATTAGTACGTTTAGACCACTATGCAGCAGCTTTCAGTCTGCGAGCGAGCCGTCTTTGCTATGTTGTTCCGGGCGTGAAGTGGAGGAACTCTGCTTGGTCGCGAAAGTGCAGGAGCAGTATGGCGTTGGTCGCCACCAGCACCGTCGCCCGGGATCGGCCAGAATGGCGGGCAATAGGCCGGTGGCGCCGATTATGGTTATCGCCAGGAACACGGCGTTCAGCCCAAACGCCACAGTGATGTTCTACTTAATGTTGGCCGCCGCGTCAGTGGCTTCTAGCGCCACATCGATGCCACTCCCCGCCCATGGCGATCCTGACATCGGCCGCAGCAAACGCGGGTGCGTCGATGATGCAGTCCCCAAGCCACGCCGTGACCTCATGACCACCCTTCGAATTGCGCATGAGATTGACGTCGGAAGCATTACCCGACTTCCGCTCGGTCGCTGTCACGCTTTCTCAATTTGGGCGCTTCTGGCGCCCGCTGAAGAAAAGCTATAGCGAACTCGCAATTCGCAGCTTCATCGACCGCGGGGAGCCGCTGCTTTTCTGCGCCAAGGCTCGATTTTGCACACCAGCGTGCGATCTTCCCGGCGCTTCGATCCGCTTCGCTTCTGCCGGATTCGGCGGCAGTATCGTGAAAAGACATGCAACGCGGCGGGACTACGCCGTGAACGGACATTGGCTCTGCTTCGCGAAGAACTGGAACTGTGAGACGCTAGCTTAGCTAACGGAAAAGTCGAGATTGCCGGTCGTGCTACGAGGTATAAACAGAGCATTCTTGCACTCGCAACGGGCGGATAATGGCGCTCTGGGCTTGCATAAGGGTTAGCTGCTTATCCGAGGACCTTAGTCCGGTACTGGAATATTGCTTCAGACCACCGAGTGCGGCGTCCTTGCCGTCTTGAAGGCTTTCGCGGTCGCCCCTCCTGCCAGGTTCCAGAACGATCGGGTAGCCGCGCATAAACGTTTTCTTCATGAATAGGTACGAATGTTCTCGGGCTAGGCGTTTGATGACACTCTCGTTTGGCAAATAGGCCCGGTGTCCTCGGTGGTTTGTGGACACCGGGCACAGTTCCCAAAAATGAGAGTTACAACGGCCGCACAGACGCCCGGTCTGGCTCGTCGGCAACTATGGCTTTCGAGGCCAGCCCTCAAAGTGCAGTGTGCGCTAGCCAAATGGACGAAAGCGCATCTGCTCGAAGGTTCGTATCATACCATGTCGGCCGGAGGGCTTTGCTTTGCCGGCGCGTCGCGCCAGCGCAGCCCGTTCCTGATCACGAAGATGATGCCGCTGACGACACGACGATCATCGACCCTCGGCACACCATGCGACAGCAGGAAATGCGGCTCGATCCGGCGCATCTGCGGCCTCCGACAACCAAATCAGATCACTCACGGCAGCGCCTCCTCGCGCCGCCATTGAATCAACCGATAACCACCTCCGCAAGCCGCTTAATAGGTCCTGAGCCCAGCACCCCCTGACATGTTCTGGCTATGGTTGCACGGCGCGTGGTGACAAAACGCGGTGACCTCCAATATTGCGAGGTTTAGAATCGCTAACAAAGGGCCGGCTTGACTTCCGACGCTCGCAATATCTAATTCCCGTTGGAAGCGGCGTTCTTACGGCAGATGGCTCCAAAATGGGGGGTACACCTGATGTTGAAGCGTCATCAACTCGCTGCCTTGTGGCCTTCTGATCCGCAGATATGCCAGCGCGTGTTCGACCGGCTCTGTGTCGAGCGGCATTTCGAACGCGGTAGCGCGGAAGCACGGGATCTCGCCACGATGGTCCTCTTTCTCTTTCAAGACGGCCACACAGAGGAAGCAGGCCTTTTGGGTACGGCCTCTGCCGCTTTCTATTTCCCCACTCCCTCGGCGAACGCTGCGGGGGGAAAAGCTTTGCTCGGGCGCAGAAATTAGTGGGAAAAAATCTGGCCCGGATCGAAAAGCCAGACCGCGCACGGCTAGAGATGGGCGCCGGTAGACAGGCAAGCTTTGGGGACTTCCTTCAACCGGCGCTCACCTGGCGCGCACCGCACCTGTGTCGGTGCAGAAAGCGATCGATAAGCTTCGATTCCGAAGGGCGCACCATGTCTATCTCATCGCCGTTGCCGTGCTTCGGAGCAAGCCGCCACCAATCATCCTTCGCGGCCTCGAGCATCATTTGCCAACGGTAAATCGAGAGGGTCGAGACGAACCCATCGTGCCCGATCGCGCCGCTCAGCTTGAGAGCCTCTATGAACTGCGCATCTGCCACGCCGCGTGCTGCCTCATCCAGCAGTTGGAACATTGCCTTTCGCCATGTGGTCGGATTTTTATGGATGAACGATTCAGCTCTCGAACGGTCCTCAACAGCCCGGAGCACCAGGTAGCGTGCTGCGGCAATCCGAATGCCGTTCCTCACTTGAAAGTCGACGTGCTCGCTTCTACCCATACATGTGCAGTCTTTCCGCGCGAACTCAACATCTTCTGCAGGAATTGCAACACAACATCCCTCAGAAAGCAATCTCGGTCGCCTTCTCGCTTCCGTTCGGCAAGATGGAGGTCAGCTATCAGGTGCAGTTCGACGGGAAAGCCAACAACGATTGCCAGCCGCGATCACGTCAGCCGCAGACAACCAGGTCAGCGTGATTGCTGCGGTCGTCGACGCGCTCGGAAAGCACTTGGCGATACATGAGGTCGCGAGGGGACAGGACTTCTGGCAGTCAGGTACTTGCTGCCTCTGGCCCGAAGGGCACGGCATGCCGTCAGACAAGGATGCCATATCCGCCATTGTCGTCGCACAGGATTCGGCAACCATCATAGCCGCAGCAGACGTGTCACCATCGGCACGGTCAGAAGGCTCAAAACAGCCAAAACGTCAGCAGACGGGGCAATAGGGTCCGGAACTTCACACAGGCTCTATGGCATATGGTGCAGTGCAAGAAATGAGCCTTGAGCGCTCACGTTTCCGTCAGGTGATGCGATCAATCGCCCAAGCGTCTGCCGCGGGCATGACCTACGTGCCCGTCGATTCCCCCGGACACGGCTACTTCTCAACGACTTCGTAGCCGCTCTTTTTCCAATCGATCATTCCGCCCGATAGATGCGATACTTGGCTGAAGCCGAGTTGCGTCAGTTCCCGCGCTGCTATCTCGCTCATACGCCCGCTTCGGCAATACAGCACGATCTTTGCGGCCCTATCCTTCGGCGGTTCGTCGGTTGATTTCACTTTTTTCCGGTTCCATTTCGCTGCCTCCATATTCCTGGGTAGCTTTACTTCAATGCGTGGCGGCGAGAACCGAACGTCCCAAACTGCCTCCACGCACCGCTGCAGAGGGATTTCAAGCTTCCCCGCAATCCAGTCACGCTGCATTCAGATGAATCACCCGCATGACGGCAATGACTTTCCCGGGGTTCGTGGCCCCTCCTTTGTGCTGGCCTTGCCGAGCAATTGAACGGCTATAGATAGCTCTCGCCTCTCAACTGGCCAATTGGCTGCCGAAATGCATGACCGGACACTCGACGTGAAAGGCCAATCTGATGAGGTACCTTATTGCGGCAATAGTGGTTGTTATCGGCACATGGGCGTCGGTCGCTGCTGATACGTCTGGAAGCATCGTCGTCGAACGCGCCTGGGCGAGAGCCAGCCTCAAGGGCGCATCGCCGCCTATCTGACCCTTGTCAACAACGGATCGGAGAGCGACGGGCTAATTGACGCGTCGAGCTCGGTTGCTGAAAATGTTCAGTTTCATGAGGAGAAAATCGAAAATGGCATAGCGACTGGAGGCGATTGAAGTGCCGCCTGGCGCATCGGTGAGGCTCAAGCCGGACGGCATTCACTTGATGATGCAGCTCAAACGACAGCTTCAGCTGGGTGAAGCCTTCCTCAGGAGATTGAAGCCCGGAGACTGCGCCCCCATCGACGTGACCCAGCGGTTACGTTCGCACAGGATCAGCGGCATCCTTTCGGGCAAAACCCCAAGGGTGATCCGATTGCGAGGAGAGCCTTATGGCAAGCAGTCTTTGCAACGCGAAAGCTCCCAGTCCGGATAAAAGGCCGATAGCGACCGCCGTCATCGTCACTATCGGCTGTGAAATAGCGACGTCCGGGCTGGGCAGCAGCCATTCCGGCACGATCCTGTGGAACAGGTAGATGTGATAGCTGGCGGCGGCGATCGGCAAGACCATTTGCGCCAGCCTGGCCGGCAATGCGATGCGCCGCGCATAGACGAGGACGAGAACGGCGCCGAACACCGAGGCGAATTTCACCCATGAGCCGAGCCAATTGCCCCCCATCCAGGCGAGCACCGGGCATAGCAGAGCCACGATCACGACCATTGTCAGTCGCTTCCGCCAAGAGGTGGCGAAGTGCACGCACCAGCCAAGGGCCGTGAGGTAGAAGACGTCGGGCAAAGTGAAGATCTGCGGGCCGCCGATGTTCCAGAGAAGGGGAACGAGGACCTTGGTCACCGTTGCGAACGCAAGCAGGATCAATCCGAAGGCAAATGGATGGCTTCCGGCAAAGGCGCGCAGTTTCGGGATCCCGAACATGGCGGCCCAGACAAGCAAGAGCTGAACATAGGCTTCCACGAACCAGTAGAGATACGGCATCATGTGCGGTGGCTGGACGAAGCCAAGATTGCCGATCAGCAAGAAGGACGGCCACAGGATCTCACCCTGGGCGAGCGAAAACCCCGCCACGATCGGCAGGTAGGGTACCAGCACAAGTGCCAGCGGGCGCAACACGCCGATAACGTCGCCGGCGAGCAGTCTGTGTCGCTGGAAACGCGCCATGCTGTATCCCACCAGCATGACCAGGATCGCCGCGCCGCCGGGGATCGGCCAGAGCGAGGCGTGATGGATTACCACCATCAGGGTGGCGACGGCGCGCAGGACAAGTTGGCTGTCGACCGATTGACGCTCGCTAGGCTGCTCGCCGGCGCGGCAGAGCTCGGCAATCCGCATGGTCTCCCAACCCGGCGGAGCGCTGCCAAGTTCGCGTTCCAGGGCAAGCGACAGCTGGACGTAGAGCAGGGAGTCGCCGCCCAGGCTTTCGAATGTGTCGTCGACGCCGACATGTCTCGGATAAAAGGCGCTTGCAAAGGCCGCGAGCACGCCGGCGCGGGGCGGCGGGCGCAAGGCCTGAAGGCGAGCACGCAGCGAAGCATAGTCGACCTTGCCCGAAGCGAGGCGCGGCAGGGATTGCGTCCTTTCGACCTCGAGATGCGGCCGCGGCAAGCCGGTTGCCGCCATCAAGACAGGCAGCACCTGTTCATCTGCGTGTTCGGATGTCACCACCGCCAGGATGCGATCATCGTCACCCACGACGGCGGCCGCGATCCCGGCTTCGTCGAGCGCGGCCTCGATCGCTTCGTGGCTCAGGCGCAGGCCCGCAATCTTCGACATTCGCTTCAGCCGGCCGATCACCGTGAAGAAGCCATCTTCGCCCCTTGTGGCGATATCGCCGGTACGCAGCTCGGCGATCCCGGCTCCCTTTGCGAGATCGGAACGTTGGCTGGCGTAGCCCATCATCACGTTCGGTCCGCTGTAAAGGAGTTCTCCAGGTGCACCTTGTTGCTCTACCGAATTGCCGGCGTCATCCACCAGCCGCAGCGAACCACCCGGGATCGCGATGCCGATGGACCCGACATTGCCTTCCAATCGGTGCGGAGGGACGTAGGCGATCCGGGCCGTCGCTTCGGTCTGCCCGTACATCATGAAAAAGCGTTTTTGTCGATCGGCGAGATGGCGGTGGAACGTCGTGGCAAGATCCGGTGGCATGCGTCCTCCGGCAACCGTCATGAAACGCAGCGCGGGCAATTCGTGCCGCAGGAAACCTGCCCGATCCATCTGCTCGAACGAGTAGGGGACGCCGCTGATGTTGGTGCAGCCGGCATGGCGAAGCTCCTCTACGAAGTCTGCATCCGATGCACCCCTGCGGGGGAAGTAGATGCTCGCTCCCGCGATCAGATGCGAGTTCAGGACCGAGAGCCCGTAGGAGTAGTGGAACGGCAGGATGAGTGCCGCCCGATCCCGCTCCTCAAGGTCGAGATAGCTGGCGATGGAGTTGGCATTGGCCTGGACCGAGCCAGCCGACAATCGGACATATCGGCTCTTGCCGGTGCTGCCCGAGGTGCCGAGCAGCAGCGCCAGATCGGCATGCAGGGCACCATTTGGATTGGCGGATCCCATCATGCAGCGGAAGCGGCCGTCCACTGGCCGGCATACGCCATCGGGCGAGAAATCCGCAACGAAGTCATCCAGCACCGACGGCTTGCATGGTGGCAACAATGCCACGGCGTGGCCGCCATGCAGAGCCGCCAGATAGGCGATGACTGCATGTTCGCTTGGCTCCGCGACCACGGCGACCAGGCGCTTTTCGCTACCGAAGCTGGCGGCCTGCGCCGTCACGCGGCGGGCAAGCTCGCGGTACGAGATGGGCTCGCGACCGGGGAAAATCAGCGCAGGACTGGCGCCGAAGCTCTCAAACCGTTCCGTGAATCCCATCTTCCCAAATCCGCGATCGAGTCGTCGGTGGCGCCCCGAGGCGCAGTTTGGAAAGGCGCTACTACATTACTTGATTAAAAACATCATATTTTCGGGAAATCTTGGAGATCAGCTGTGGATTGGATGGCCCCGGCCGCATGGCTTTGTCGGAGGCATGGTGGCCAGTTTGGCCAGTTCCGTATTCGCGCCGCCCAGGCGGCTCCCTAACACCACCTGGCGGAAAATCCATCTTCGTGACCACTACCAACCGTAGCTGAGGGTAGCGCCGCTGCTACCATTGCCGTTCTGGTCGACATTGGCATTGGTGTTCCGTCCGAACTGGAAAATGCCGTAAGCGTTGTCGCTGCCGTTTTGCTGCAGGGTGGCGGAATGACTGTTGCCCTTCTGCTTGATGATGCCCACATTGCCGCGCCCGTTCTGGGCGATGCCAGCCGCGTTGCCGTGTCCGGACTGACGGATGCTGGCACCGTGCAGGCCGCGATACAGCGAATAAAAGCGCAGACCGGTCGCTAAGGCGCTTCCGTCGCGCGCGTTGGCCGGGGCATAGGTCACCGAGACCGAACCTCCTGCGAAAGCCGGTGCGGACAGCGGCGGCTGGCCGATGCTGCCGGCAAGGAGAGCGACAGTAAGGGTCTTGAACATATTGCGGGTCATCCTGGTTCTCCATTTTCCGGTTGCCTCAGCCCATAGCCAAGCTTCTCATTTTGGCGGCTGAACCTTGCCGGAATCCGGCGTTCAGATTGCATTCAGCCGCCCTTTTCATGGCTGGCTTGCACATAAATGGGGGCCGATCGCCCGACGCCCTTTTGGCAAACTCGGCCGGTGCGAATCAGGTCGCACCGCCGATCCGGTCGGTGCAGCCGATACTCTTGCCGTCGACAGTGACCTCAAGCCTGGCGTCATAGACCGCGCCCTTCGCGTTGAGCATGACGGCGCCGAGCGTGGCAGGCCTGCCGGGCGCAGCGCTGAAGGCACCACCCTGCTCGATATTGGTGCCGCCAGTCTGTCCGGCGCTTTCGACATGGAAGGAATAGGTGCCGCTCACCTTTCTGTCCGCATAGGCGAGCGCCTCCAGCGAGACCATGTCGCCGTCTGGCGTGACGCGGATTTCGCAGCGCGCTGGCCCGACGGACTGGTCGGCGGTGGCAATGGTTGCCAAAGCGCCGGCCGGGATCAGGGCCAGGGCGAGGGCAGCCATGACGCGGCGGGGATACTTGATGATGCGTGGCATGGTTCTTCTCCTGGCATTGGCTAGCGGCCGCGGACTTTTCCGCGACCGCCTGGCCGGTGGTTCGCTTACGGGCAGGCCTGGACGAAGGCGGCGACGTTGCCGCTGCCGCCTTGGCTGACATTGGCATCGCAGCCGTGGCCAACCTGCACGCCGGCAGCGATATTGCCATTGCCGTCCTGGGTCAGGATGGTCGTGTGGTTGGAGCCGAACTGGCCAACGCCGGCCACGTTGCGGTTGCCGTTCTGGTAGGTGGCGCCGTAGTTGCCGACGCCGTCCTGGCCGATGGCCGAAAGGTTGTGGCGGCCGTGCTGCCGGCCGATCACCTTGTTGAACCGGCCGTTCTGGTACACACGGATGCGGTTTCTGAAGCCGTTCTGGGCGCCGCCAGCCGAGTTCGACCAGCCATGTTGCTCGATGCTCACGTCGTTAGCCATGGCCGGGGCTGCGGCGGTAATGCCGACAAGGGCGGTGAGCGCCGTTGCGATGAAAGAATTACGGATCATGAGAGCGTCTCCTTAGGCGGACGGGACCGCGGGTTGAACGGCTTCTTTCTAGGAGATGCCGATCGAACCGACGCTGAAGGCAGCGTTCAACCTGGGTTCAGGGTCGTGGCGGCTGGCCGGTCGAGCACGAAGTCGACGTCCGTCAATTATCGGAAAATCAAACGAAAGAGCGGTTTTGCATCATGCTCTTCAAAGTCGCGGCGCGAGCGGGTGGTCGTCGGATGCGAACTGAGAATAGGCATCTGCGAACATTACCAGGCCGAGCATCGACCTGCCCGCTCCTAACGCCAATCTTGCATTCGCCCACCGTCGGCGCCTCCCATCCCCACCCGTCGTGTGACTTGCTGAACCGCCGAGCGGCCAAAATTTGAGGAGCTTTGAAGCCGTCATGCGCCTTTGGAGCGACCGAGGTTCCCGCGGCGCAGGCCGATACCGTCGTGGCTACCATTGCCGCAGCTTCCGTTGTGGCGGGTTTCGCTCCATGTTCCCGCCCGATGTCCGGAAAGACGGCCCTTCAACTCAACGCCGCTGCCATCACCGCTCGCTGGCATGTGCCGTCTTTTTGAACATGACGCCGCGCTCGTCGAGGGACATCCACACTGTCGACAGGACGGCCCGTCGTACTCGGCTGCCGGTCGTTCGGCGATCCCGAGCAGCAGAATTGGGACGTGCGCTGCTAACAGTGACCCGTAAACTAGCTTCGCCTGGATCAGCGACTTACGGATTCGCAAGCTTTACCGACCGGGCCTGGCCCTTCTTCAGCGCAGTCTTTCGCGATGGCAAGGAGCGCAAGAAAGTGAGCCCACGCTAGGGCATTTTTTCGCTCGCCTTGGCCAAGAGATCAGCAATCTATGAAACAGGCCGCGCCATCGGCCGGCCTCATCTTCGCCAAGGTCCCAAACTACTCGGCGCCGGGGCTTCGATAGGAGTGACTTTGATGATCAGAATTTTTGTCGCAGCCGGCGCCCTTGCGTTAGTCGGTTCCTTCGGCGCCCCGGCAAAGGCACAAGAGACGTTCCACGGTTACGATTGCACGGATGACTGCTCGGGCCACGAGGCCGGCTACGATTGGGCGGCAAGGAACGACATCACCGACGAGCGGGATTGCGATGGAGATAGCCAATCCTTCAACGAAGGCTGCCAAGCGTACGTTGAAGAGCAAACGGACGATGCGACTCGGAACAGCCACTCCGACGATGAAACCAACGACGAGGATAGCGACGAATAGGGATCCAAGTCGCTTGCCGCCTCCTCTGACGATCCATGGGCCTCAATCTCGGGTGGAAAGCGTCCGGGGCGCGACCCACCGGAACATTCTCCATGGCGACGACCGCCGCGCCATATGCGCGGACGAGTTTCGCATAATGGAGAAAAGCCTCCTCGCCCTCCTTCATTGAGATGGAATTGACCAGCGGCTTGCCCTGCACGCATTTCAGCCCGGCCTCGATGATCTCCCATTTCGAGCTGTCGATCATGACCGGCACCCGGGCGATGTCCGGCTCTGCGGCGATCAGGTTGAGATACTCGACCATCGCCTTCTTCGAGTCGATCAGGCCTTCGTCCATGTTGATGTCAATCATCTGCGCGCCGTTGGCGACCTGATCGCGCGCGACATCGAGGGCGGCGGCGTAGTTGCCGGCGGTGATCAGTTTCCTGAATTTAGCCGAACCGGTGACGTTGGTGCGCTCGCCGACATTGACGAAGGGAATTTCCTTGGTGAGCGTGAGGGGTTCCAGACCCGACAGGCGCATTTTCCGCTCGATCTCCGGAATGGGGCGAGGAGGGTACTTTTTCACGGCTTCGGCAATGGCACGGATGTGGTCCGGCGTCGATCCGCAGCAGCCTCCTACCACATTGACCAGACCCTCGCGCGCAAACCCTTCGATTTGCGCGGCCATGTAGTCCGAGCTCTCGTCGTAGCGGCCGAATTCGTTGGGCAAGCCGGCATTTGGATAGGCGCAGGTGAAGGTGTTGGCGACACTGGAAATCTCGGCGAGATGTGCACGCATGGCGTTGGCGCCGAGCGCGCAGTTGAGGCCGACCGTGAACGGACTGGCGTGGCGGATCGAATGCCAGAAGGCCGTCGGTGTCTGGCCCGACAGCGTGCGGCCCGACAGGTCGGTGATCGTGCCCGAGATCATGACTGGAAGATGCACGCCCTTTTCGAGGAAGATTTCGGTGCAGGCGAAGATCGCCGCTTTGGCGTTCAGCGTGTCGAAGATCGTCTCGATCAGGATGATGTCGGCGCCGCCGTCGATTAGGCCGCGTAACTGCTCGCCATAGGCGATGCGCAGATCGTCGAAGCTGACGGCACGATAGCCGGGGTTGTTGACATCCGGCGACATCGAGGCGGTGCGGTTGGTCGGTCCCAGCGCGCCGGCGACGAAGCGGCGCTTGCCGTCCTCCTGTTGGGCGCGAATGCACGCCCGCCGCACCAGACGGGCTCCGTCCCGGTTCAGATCATAGACCGCGTCCTCCATGCCGTAATCGGCCTGAGCGATCGAGGTCGAGGAGAAGGTGTTGGTTTCGATGATGTCCGCGCCGGCGATGGCGTACTGGTAGTGGATCTCCTCGATCGCCTTCGGTTGCGTCAGGATCAAAAGATCGTTGTTGCCTTGCTGGTGGCAGGCGCAGCCGACGAACGTGTCGCCGCGGAACTGTTCCTCGTTGAAGCCAAGCCCCTGGATCTGCGTGCCCATCGCGCCGTCGAGAATGAGGATTCGTTCGCGCGCGGCCGATTCCAAGGCAGAACCGATCTCCGATTCATCCGCCTTGGCGACTATGGGTCCGAAAAGGGAATTCAAGGGTGATTCAGAATGCACCGCAGTGAGCCTCGCCTTCCAAGATCATATCTGTGACATAAACATATCTTTATGTCAAAATATGATTTGCTCACCGTAGCCATTGATACGCGACCCATCTCCGCAATTCCGTCAGGGCGCGCAAGCTGGTGGTGGTGCCGGACGCTATGTGGAGGGCCAGCTCAATCTGTAGGAACGGGCGGCTTTAGGTCGACTACTCATCTCGGTACTTGGGAGTT
Organism: Mesorhizobium sp. IMUNJ 23033; assembly: GCF_044778005.1. Lineage (NCBI taxonomy): Bacteria > Pseudomonadati > Pseudomonadota > Alphaproteobacteria > Hyphomicrobiales > Phyllobacteriaceae > Mesorhizobium > Mesorhizobium sp. IMUNJ 23033. Next base: position 3,104 of record NZ_JBJACT010000049.1, on the reverse strand, counting down.
CATTAGGAATAATCTCTTTGCCGGTTCCAGACCGCACATATGCGACTTTGGCGCACATATATCGTCGCTGAAATGACCGATCGCGTCGCAGGTACCGGCATTTCGCGCTAGCTAGGGCATTCTCGATCAATCGCTCAGACTATCCCGTTCGCAGGTCGTTACCGCCATTTGCCGCACCGTCGACCAAGGGCCTTTCCAGTCCTCAAATAGCTGCGCTATGTGGGGCTGCTCGCCTGATGGATAAACCGTCGTGCGTTTACATCGGCCTCAAGAACTAACCCGCGACAATCGAGACGTCCGGCTGCAGGAGGACATCGACGAAGTGGTCGAAGCGATGCGCGCCGCTGGCGGCGAAGCCGGCGCGCTGATCCCGCGGCATATCTTGCCGAGTTCCTAACTAGCGAAACTGCGGCTCGCGCGACGCTCAAGCTAACCAAAGACGCACGCAAAGCCGCAACGACGGCGATTTCATCGGGCAAGCCTTCACATTGCTCGAGGTTGAAGACTGTGAAGCGTTTGAGGAAGGGGATCGATTGGGCTTCCTCGCCTGTCTCTCGAGTGCGCTTCTTCTCATCGTTGGGGACAAAGCGATCGGCATAGACGACGGTGGTGCCACGCTCGCCTTTGCGGACGTTCCCACCGAGTGCGAGAGCCTGGGCGAAACGTCAGCCAGCTCTGGCCGGGGACGCCGTATTCGATCACTGCGCCCCAGAGGATGAGCACATTCACACCGGAATAGGCACGGCCGGTGGCGGCGTTCTTTGGAAGTCCGACCGGCGCCTTCGCCGCCGCCGTCCCGCAGGGCTGAACCCAGGGCGCTCGGCTCCCAGTTCGGCGATGATCTTGTTGGTGATGTCGTCGTAAAGGCTCGACCGATCGGAACGCGCTCTGCGATCATATCTGGCCATCGGGATTGCTCCGCGACGGACGCCGGAAGTCTCTCTTCCAGCGCTCAACCCGTCACGGAAACCCGGCCGAACTCTCATTCTAGGGGGCGTTGCGGGGCCTCCCCTGTCGAAGGGAGGGGTGTGCCCGAGGCGCCGGTTAAGGGAAGGCTTCCCCCACCAAACACTCCTTCGGGCATCCGCAGACGGGGTGCTAATCGCCACACCTTAGGATACTAATCGACACCCCATTGACCCCTAATAAACACCATCCATACTCCTGATCTCCTCCCCGGCTGGAATCAGCATGTACGAGCGATTTATCGAGCAACGCGATCGACGTCATCCTTATGATCGTCGTTCGGCACGGTCTGGTAGAGAATTGCCAGCGCATCAACTCGTCCCGCGAGTCGGTCGAAGCCCTTGCGACTAGATGCCGTCATGTTTCGCGCCTGTTTCGCGCCTCCAGCCTGATAAGTGCCGCTACCATCTGAAGTTTGCTCTTCATCCGGCGCTGGAAATTCCTCCCCCTGCAGATGCTCAGAAGCAAAACACGCGTTATATGATAGGAACATCTATTACATCAGTTTCGAATGCGCGCATTTATTTGGATTATTGGCTGCGAAACTAAAAGGCCCCGGCGCTTGGTCGATGCGCTGGGGCCTTTAGGGATGTACGAACTACCAGCATGTCCCGCTTATGATCGTGCGCTAATATAGTGAAAAAATAGTGAATGACCGCGATCCAGCCGTCCGGGGCTCTTACGGGCTGGGTTTGGTCCGCATAGCATTGATCAGCTTCACTCGCAGCCCGGAGGAGCCGGGCCGAGCACTGCGCGTCTGGGAGACGCGCGCCGCCTGCGATCACGACGGATGGCTGCCGACATTTGCTTGTCAGCGATGCGCCGCACTAGTGGGCGGCGCGATGTCTTTTCCTCGCTAGAATAGCGATCGGACAAGTTCATCGTACATCTTGAGAGCCGAACTCCGCTTCGTTTGAAGCGTACGCTGCGCTCGCGCCGCCCTTTTGAACGCAAGAAAGGCAACCTCAGGTTTGCAACCTCCCTCTCTCGCAGCTGCGAGGAGGCAGATGCCTCTTTGAATGTATGCTTTTCCTTGTTCTCCCATCGTCCGCCAAGGGCTTTCTCGGCCTCACAGATCGAGGAAACCAACATCAAGCGCCCATCTGCAAATCGAATTCTGATCGGAAGAAAAGCACTCATGCGTGGGAATGTCCTCCACAATGACCGGGCAAAACGCGAGCATAGCCAAATGGTTGCAATAGCCGGGTCGTTCGGACGGGTCGGCCGGAAGGCAGCGAGGTTTTCGGCCATGCGAGGAATGCAACCGACCGGTCTTCGCTCCTTATTGGCCGCCAGGGGATGAAACACCACCATTTCGACGAAGCGGCGGCTGAACAGGGCTGGCGGGCTCGGGTTTTGCGTCGGTGCTTTTCGTCGAGCGCTTGTAGAAAAGCCCGAATGCCAGCAGGAAATATCCAACCTGCAATACAAGCAGCGCGAGGACGGTCCAGGCGAGCGCCTTCCAGAAGGAACCCGTCGCTATGTAAGTCCACACCGCCACAATGGCCGACGTTGTGAACATCCCTACCAGGAACTGCGGAAAATACATCGCACTACCCGGGACAGAATTGAAGGTGCAACTAATTTAGCGACAGCTAAATTAAGAAGGCGAGTAATTTTTGGCGTCAGGCGGCGCGCGTTTCGAGGTATCTAGATTTGGAACGCCATCCACGAGGCCATCGAAATGAACCTGACCGCTTCCTCCTGGCAATTCTGGGCGCTGCTATCAGCGACTTTCGCCGCGCTGACGGCGATTTTCGCCAAGGTTGGGATCGAGAACATCAATTCCGATTTCGCGACCTTAATCCGCACGGCCATCATCCTGATCGTGCTCGCGGCCGTTCTCGCCGCCAGCGGCCAGTTCCAGCCGCTGAGATCAATCTCCGGAAAAACCTGGCTGTTCCTGGGCCTCTCCGCATTGGCCACCGGCGCCTCTTGGCTCTGCTATTTTCGTGCGCTGAAAATCGGCAACGCGGCCCAGGTAGCGCCTATCGACAAGCTAAGCGTCGTGCTTGTGGCGGTGTTTGGCGCGATCTTTCTCGGGGAGCGGCTCTCCGGATCGAACTGGCTTGGCGTCGCCCTTATCGCGGCGGGGGCGGTGCCGGTCGCCTATCGGGGGTAGCGGGCCGCAGCCGCCC
>NZ_JBJACT010000048.1:0-32611 GCF_044778005.1 Mesorhizobium sp. IMUNJ 23033 | reverse complement strand
ACCAATCGACAACAGCAGGAGGGCGCCGATCCCAAGGATCTGCTCAATTGGCTTGCCGAGGGGTATCATAACCAATCAGCCTCAAGGCGGACGGTGTCTTGCCCGCGCATAGTCCGTGGCGGTTCCACTTCACTCGGCCCGTGGCCCACAACTAGGCAACAACGAAGCCGCCGACAAGGGTGTGCGAGGGTATACAGCTCCGCATAAAGTCTAGGAAAGACCTTGCCGAGCACCATTTCGCGAGGTGGACAGCATTGCACGCGATACCTAGCATTGAGGCAGCGGCCTCCTACTAAAATCGTGAAGCGCGCCCATTGGGGGCGAAGCTTGCGCGCATGCGTAAAGAAAGGAACATACCCGGCGGTCATTTTGGCAATGAGGCCATTTAGCGAAGCAATGTCCTTTACCGCGACCACGTCCAAGTCATCACGGCATTCTTCCATGCTCATCAGGTGGAATTTTCCATCCTCCCCTATCGATGAATAGCTGGCGACCAGCGTGTCGCGATATTGTGCCAAGAAGCCAATCGCTTGATCGATCAGTTCTTGTTTCATTGGGGCACTCCATCGAGATAGAACCGCTAGAAGTGCCTAACGTTCCTCTCCACCTTGCAGCCTTCCGATTTGCGGCGTCCGTCTGGACTGGCGCCGCTCCTGGTGACTTCGGGTGGCCGGTGAACGGGAGGTTCCGGTCCTCGATTTTGCCAAGGAGAATTTGCGTTGTCCCGCCTGTCGCCGCGGCGCGACACCAAGTTTTGGGCGCCAAGGGCATCCAACGGGCGATGGCGTTACCTCTGTGTGCGCCGACAAAAAAACGGCCCGCCATAGAACGGCGGGCCTCTGTCAAATCGGACGTCGGGAATTGGCAGCCTTATTGGCCAGTAAGAAAGATTGCTTCCTCGTCGTCCCGCTGCCTGCCCCCTAATGCGGCTGCTACACTGGCGATAAAGGCACCGACGACCAACGATAATGCACCGAGCAGGGCAAAAGTCGCGCTGGCCTTCCTGGCGGTGTCGGCAGCTTGCTGAGCCTTGACCTTCGCGTCCTTCACTTTGGCGATCATGGCATCGACCCGCGCCTTGGCATCGGCTTGCGAAAGCCCGGTGCGAGCGGCCACAAGTTGCGCGAGATAGGCGCTGTCGTCGGCCGTGAATTCGCCCCCGTTCGCCGCGCTGGCGAGCAGGATGCGCGAAGCCTGCGTGGTTGCCGCCGCATCGCTATCGGTATTGGCGGCGGCAAGCTTGGTTGGGTCGGCAGGGCGAAACAGCGCATCCACGTAATAGGACGTGCTGTCGAATGCTCCACCATCCTTGGTCGCGGCGCCAGCCGAAGCGCCTGTCGCGGCCCCTGCGGCTACGGTCGAAACGGCCTGCACTCCAGTACTCAGTGCCGCGGAAAGCGCGGAACCGAGGACGCCCGCAACAAGAAGAGTAGCAAGCGCCCACGCCAGGAAACCGTGGGCCGTGTCGCGGAAGTAAGTTTCATCGGTATGAACCCCGACCCATTTGGTGCGGAGTCGACCGGTGAGATAGCCACCCACGCCTGATGAAAGCCATTGCACAATCACCAGCCAGACGGCGGTGGTCACCGCAAAGGTCGTGGCCGATGCGCCGGCGCCGGACCAGGGCGAGACCATGCTGAGACCAAGCCCGGAGCCCAGCAACATTAGGATGAATGTAAGCGTCGAAGCCGCGAATGCGCCCGCAACGATCGGCCCCCAGCTCACGGCTGAAGATGAGGATTCTGTTGGTGCAGAGTCCTCGGAAGTCACAAGTGTTGCCTGCATGTCAGCCCCCTACCGCGCAAACAGCATGATGAGAATGATGATCGGAATTGGGATACCGAGCAGCCAGAGCAAGATACCGCGACCCATGGAAACCTCCTGTTTGTTAGTAGTGACTGACTAACAATGTGGCGGGAGGGGTTCTGTTCCGTTGGCTCCGAAGCTGGCCTCCCAAGAGCCTGACCCATCAGCTTTGTTCCGCAGCGAACGCAACGTTTGCGGCAACAGATTTGTGGAGACCGCTGCAACCAGATTTCAAACCGTGCATTTCAGTGGATGCTAAACGATCCAACCATGTGCTGTTTGTGCTGCGGAGCCCGCGATCACGGCTACGAGAATTGTCCGCGGTCGAGGCTAGGCAGACGGCCGCGGCCAGAGACGTCCACATCAGAGCCTGCCGATCCGGTTGAGGGGAAACTGGATGATTTCAGGCGCCGGCAGCGAGGTTCCTGGTGAACCGGTTCCTCTTTCTCATCGCCGATTTTTTGGCGCGCCCTCCGGGGTTTTATTTCGTTTTGGCGGCCATGGTCCTTTGCACGTTGCTTGTCCCGTTCGGGCTGACGAACATCGTGACCTATGCCTTATCGGTCGCCGCAATCATCATCACCGGGGTGGTTCTGATCCAAGGCTATCGCGACACCTCGGCCATCCACGCCAAGCTCGACGAGATCATTGTTGCGCTTGAAGAGACCAGAAACGACGTCGTTGGCCTGGAACACGGCCAACCGCACGAAATCGACGAGAAGCTCGCTGAGATTGAGGCTGAGGCGAAGGCAGGCTAGCGGATTTGTCTGGGGCGCTGAAGGCAAGCGCTATGCTGGCGTTTTCTCAGTGACCGTCCCCGGCTGACTAGCTAAGACCACTCCGAAAGGATGGTGTCCATCTCCACGGTCTCGACCTGCTGCGCAAATCGTTGATGATAAACCGTCAGGAGCGCGTCATGAGTGGCATCCGAAGTGCTGCACAGCGCGTCCGTCACCAGCACCACCCGGTAGCCGAAGTCGATCGCCCCCAGCACCGTCGCCAGCACACAGACGTCGGTCTCGCCGCCGGTGATCACCAGCGTGTCAATGCCATGCTGCGAGAGAAAACTCCTGAGCCCGCTCTCGAACCAGGGTGAATAGATGTGCTTGTCGATAACAGTTGCCGGAGGAAGAATGCTGCATCAGAGAAGGCAGGAGTTGAATCATCTCCGGTTCGAGTTCCGACAAGGTCATCGAAGCCCACCGCTCATAATAGCGCTTCCACGTCCCCGCCCCCTGGCCCGGCCTCTGGGCAGGCAGGAAGCGGGTAAAAACGGTTTGCGCGGCGCGCCTTTCGACTAGCGCTTCTATCAAAGGAAGGACCCGGGCTGTCCACGGCGTAGCCCAAGGCGACGGCTCTGCGAACAGACGCTGCATATCGACACAGAGATGGATGCAGCTGTCGCCCAGCGGGCCGCTATCCATGCGCTGACATCAGGACCTCATCGATCCGGTCCCTTAGCCGCGTCCACGGCTGAAATCGGGGACCACGCTGAGCTTGCCTTGCATGCGTTTAATCCGGTGAAGCGTTCCGATTTACCGGACAACTATGGCAGGCCCACAGATCTCGACGTCGAAATATCACGAAGGTCTGCGCGTCCGCCGAAGAAGTTCGCGGGTTGAGGTCTCGCTTCCATCGTCCGCTGCTCTATTCGGGCACGTGCGGCGTATGTCGCTTGTCCTCAGCCGGGTCGGCATCGATGCGCGCCTTATCCGGATCGAATGCGCCGTGCTTGGCGATGGACAAAGCGGCTGTTTCAGGCGTCTCATAGGCCCACATGAAATCATCCGCCGATGCGCCGACGGCATGAACGCGCCAGTAGCTGGCCGTGCCCCATGGGGAGTCTGTGGTTGTGTTCGTCTTCTCGAAGAGTTCGAAATAGATATCCTCGAACGGGATGTAGAAGACCGGATCTCGCCCATCTTCATGGAGCAACTTCGCCCGCCTGCTGGACGCGACGATGGCGTCTGAAAACCAGACCGTTAGCGTGCCGTCAAAGGGCACGATGGCAAGGGTGGCGGGAGGAGGTGCGGAACTTGCGGCAGAGGTTTGCATTCTCGTACTCCTTGACTGCAGGTTTCTCGGAAACGTCGAGCAGCGACGGCAGTTCCGGCCGGGGGCGCAATTGGCGCAAACCTTTTCGAAAGGATTGTCGGATGATCGACACTTGACCGGAAATAACTCCGGTAGATGGAGGGTATCGTGCCACCGCGTCGGCGGCCTCCCTTCAAACCTTCTTCCATTTTTGTAGAAGCGGGCCTTTGCTCCCATAGACGGGATCCTTGCCTGGACGGTCAACCTGGGGGATCGTCAACAGCGCGCCTTTATGCTGCTCGGCAGTCGTGCATTCGTCATATGTGCCGAAGGGTGGATATGCGCCGACGACCAGAAAGTCGCTGGATGCGGTAATGCATTGGTGACCTGTGCCGGCCGGAAGAACCGTGACGTCGCCGGCCTTCAGGGAAAGCGTTCGCCCCTTGTTTCCGCCAAAGCGGACCTTGGCCGTCCCGCGTGCGACGCCGAGCACCTCGTGTATCCGCGAATGATAGTGAACGTATTCGTAGATGCCATTGCGCCAGCTATCACCCCAGCCATTTGCGTTAAAAAGCCCTTCCATCACGGCCGCGGAATCGAATGCTTCGGGCAGTTTCACGGCGCCTCGGTAGACGACAAGCGACCAAAACGGATGGTTGGGCACCAACCCATCGCCTTTGAAGTGGAACTCATCCGGTTTTCGCAGCCTTACAAGATCGATGACCTCTTGCCTCCCTGGTCTTGCGACACCGGTGACCTCCTCGACAGCTTTCTTCACACTCTGCAGGAAGCTCATGACGCAGCCTTTGTGTCGTGCCAGATATTCAAACTTATCTCAAAGCTTCACCGCCGGTTCTCTTGCCCAGAGCCGTAGCTTCCGACAGGATTGCACGAAGGCGTCTACTCCCTCGGTCCCGTCGAGCGGTATCAGCCCCTCGTCCGCATCAACTGAAACGCCGGCTTTGACGAAGAGCGGGAAGGCCGAAGGCACAAACGCTATGAACTTGAGATGCGCGAAAGCGTCCGCGACGAAATCTCGCGCTGCCGCCTCTTGAGTGAGCCGGTCCGCTCCCTCTTCCGACAGCAGGACAGCCACGGCATCGAACAGGACTGAGGGTCCTCCGTCGATCATGTGCCGAGCCTCGATCCAGCTTCCATCTGCGGCCTCGACGCCACCGACCTTTGGGGCAACCACCTCCATCGTTGCGCCTTCTGTCTCGATCGCAGATTGCAGCTTCTTCAGCAGCGCTGCATCGGTGCCCTCGCTGACCAGCACGCCGACCTTGCGCCCCTCGAAGCTATCCGGTCCATTCTCGATGATGCTGAGCGCTGGCGACGGTTCGAGATCGCCTCTTGGCGCGACAGCAGCATCCGCCGGATACGGCAATTTCTTGATGCCGAGCTTGTCCGCGACGATGACAGCCAAACCTTCATCGATGTTCAGGAGATGCGCGACCATCCGCTCGCGGATGACCGGGGTCTCCACCTTGCTCAACTCGAAGGTCAATGCCATAGCGATATGGCGCTGCTCGGGCGGCGTCTGGCTGTTGAAGAATTGGCGCGCCTGGCTGTAGTGGTCGGCAAAGCTTTCCGCGCGCAGCCGGACCTTCTGTCCGTCCTCAGCATCAGCGAACGACCGAAACCCGCGCTGCGGCGACTCCCTTGGACCTTCGCCGAACGAATTCGGCTGGTAGTTGGCCCGGCCGACCGGGTTGCGCATAGCCATATGACCATCCTGCTGGAAATGGTGGAACGGGCACTTCGGCGCATTGATCGGGATATGCGTGAAGTTGGGTCCGCCCAGCCGCTTCAGCTGGGTGTCGAGGTAGGAAAAATTCCTTCCCTGGAGAAGCGGGTCATTGGAAAAGTCGACGCCGGGCGGAACATTCTGCGTCATGAACGCCACCTGCTCGGTTTCGGCAAAGAAATTGTCCGGCATGCGATCGAGAACGAGGCGACCAACCGGGATTGGCTCGAGGACCTCCTCCAGTATGATCTTGGTAGGGTCCAAAACGTCGAAGGCGAAGCTGTCGGCGAATTCCTGGTCGAAGAGCTGAACCCGCAACTCCCATTCCGGGAAATTGCCGGACTGGATGGCCTGCCATAGATCGCGGCGATGAAAGTCTGGATCGGCCCCGTTGATCTTGACCGCCTCGTTCCAGACGACTGACTGCAGGCCGAGCTTCGGCTTCCAGTGGAACTTGACGAAGGTCGACTCGTCCTTGGCGTTCAGGAAGCGGAAAGTGTGCACGCCAAAACCTTCCATGAAGCGGAAGGAGCGCGGGATCGCGCGGTCCGACATCACCCACATGATCATGTGCATGGACTCGGGCGTCAGCGAGATGAAATCCCAGAAATTGTCATGTGCAGATTGAGCCTGCGGGAAGGCACGGTCGGGCTCCTGCTTCACGGCGTGAACCATGTCCGGAAACTTGATCGCATCCTGGATGAAGAAGACCGGGATGTTGTTGCCAACGATGTCCCAGTTTCCTTCCTTGGTGTATAGCTTGACCGCGAAGCCGCGGACATCGCGCGCAAGGTCAAATGAACCTTTGCTGCCGGCGACCGTGGAAAAGCGCACGAAGGCCGGCGTCTTCTCGCCGGCGCGCTGGAAGATGTCGGCACGGGTATACTTGGCCAGCGAGTCGTAGGTCTCGAAATAGCCGTGTGCGCCGTAGCCACGAGCATGGACGACGCGCTCTGGAATCCGCTCATGGTCGAAGTGGAAAATCTTCTCGCGAAAATGGAAGTCTTCGAGGACGGTCGGGCCCCGCTCGCCGACCCGCAGCGAGTTCTGGTCATCCGAGACCAGCCCGCCCTGTGCAGTGGTGAGGACTTCAGTGTCCGTCTCAGCTAGCTGGTGAACCTCTCCGCCATTGCCTCGCGTGAGCTTTTGATCATGGATCGTCGCGGGCTTGCCTGACGACTGTCTTGCGGTCTTTGCCATTGTGCGTTCCCAAAATTGAAGAGGAGGCTGAGTGTCTTCCTCAATGTCCCGTTGCACACTAAGTTCCTGCAAAACTGTCGTCGCGCCTACATCCTAGAAACCTCACCACCCCGCGTTCACAAGCACGTCGATATGTCGACCGGTGTTGGGCGAGATCTGTTGTATTCAGCCCTTTTTGTAGGCGCCTGGCTGCCGTCCTGCCTTTGGCGCCTTGGCGTCTTTCGAGCCCTCCGCGATCGCAGGGCCCCCGCCAGAGTTCTTTTGCGTATCGGGGCTTGGAGCCGCCCGCCTAGCCGGGTTCTGTCCGTCGGACTGGCGGGTCTGTTCGTCCACGTCGCCGGCGGGCCGAGTCAATCCCATCCCGCTTGCCGGCTTCTTGTTGCCTGCCGCATCCTGGGAGAAATTGTCCGACGGGTCGGGGTCGTTTTTTGCTGGGTACTTGGTGGCGCCGGTCTCACGACGGTTTTCGTTTGCGGTCATTGTTCGATCCTCCTTGGGGATGATCGTAAACAAGCACCGAGGTGCTTAAGTTCCCACGCCTCGTTTCAGGGATGGACGCGATCTCCATCGCCCGATTCGCATCATAAAACCATGCGTGTTGGACCTCAGCCGTTGCCGAAAATTACCCGCCTGGCGGTCCCGTTCGTCGCCGCTCCTCGGAGCAACAAAAAATTTGCCGACGCTAGGAACCGCATGGTGCCGGCGGAGTTCACCTCCAATGAACAGGAGTAAAACATCGTGAACACACCCAACCCTAACGACCCCACCGGATTTAATCCATCTGATGAGAATTGGCAGAATCCGTCCAGCCCGAAACCTGCCGGAAAAAGTGCGGAATCCCTCGGCAAATTGAAGTCGAGTGCGACGGAAACAGCGACCAATCTGAAAGACGCTGCGGCCTCTGTAACGGCCGACGCAAAGGACTACGCCGGGTCCGTCGCTTCCGATGCTGCGGGCGCTTTCAAAGAAGCGGTTGAGACGAACAAGACCGCTGGAGCAGACGCAATTGCCAACATTGCGCACTCCGTCAAGGAGGCCGCGGACGGTATCGAAAAGCAAGCCCCTCAGGTCGCAGGCATGGTGCGCCGCGCGGCTGAAGGTGTGGAGCGGATCTCGACCGATATCAGAGATCGCAATGTCGGCGAACTGTTCGACTCTGTTACGAAGTTCGCGCAGCGTCAACCAGCAGCGTTTTTTGGTATCGGTATCCTGGCCGGCGTGATGCTCACCCGTATCATGCGAAGCTCGGATCGGTCCTGAGAAGAGAGAGGCTTTGTCCATGGATGATGATGGCGATCGTCGCCCCTTTGGTAATCTCGTCAGCGAAGCGATCGGTCAATTCGCTTCCTTGATGCGGTTGGACATGCGCCTGCTCGAGGCGGAAATGAGGAGCAAGACCTCAACACTCGTCTCCTCGGGTGTATGCGGGATTGCGGCCGTAATCCTCTTCATCCTGGCATCTTTCGCCATGGTCCAATTCCTGATCCTGGCGGTAATTCTTGCTGGTATCAGCGCAATGGTGGCGTGTCTGATCGTTGGCATTGCGTTGTTCGGGGGAGGATTGCTTTCCCTCTACCTGGCAAAACGGGCATTGGTCGGATGGACCATCACCCCAGTCGAGACTGCCAACCAGGTGCGCAGCGATCTGGCTGCGGTGAAGCAGGGGATACGCTATGGCGCCACTCAAAGATGACCTGAGAGAGATCCAGGAGCAAAGCAGACTGGAACGGCAGGCCCTGTTTGCGCCTGTAAGCGAAATAAGCCGCCGCCTGCAGCCGCGGCATCTGGCCGACGCGACCACTCAATACGCGAAGCACAAGGTCGCCGAGGTCGTTGGTGGGGTGTCAGCCTCCATCAAGGAAAACGGCGGCACAGCGGCGGCGATAGCGCTGGGCGCGGTTGCGGTATTTGATGCCGGCAGAAGGAGCGCTGAAGGCGAAAAAAGGCTAAGGAAGAACCCTGTCGAACCGAGCGCGCCAGAACCGCGTTTTGGAGCGACAATTCCCTTTGTGAAGCACGCGCCTCAGACCGTCACAAATTCCGCTCGGGTAAAGGTTATCGCCGGTTCAGCCGGAGGATTGTTGCTGGGTCACATTATCGGCAGGTCGTTCGAGCCAACTGCGAAAGAACGTGAGATATTTGGGGAGGCGTCCGCCGAAGTCCGGCAATCGGCCTCTGACTTTGTCGATCAGCATTGGCATGGTGCAAAACTTGTAGCTGCACAGGCATTCGGGTTCGCAAGATACTCCGCCTCGTTCCTGGCCATCATGGCCGCGGTCAGCGATTATCTCGGTCGCGATGGCGGTGATCCGCCCCAACACAGTGACTAACTAGCACGTCATCAAGCGCGGATGCCCATCAAAATGCATTGCCTCCTTGTCCGAGAGGCGGTTGTCCTTCTTGCCTTGTTTGGTAGCCATGTATGCATCTCCTCGTTGTTGGAGACCAGCGTTCCTTTGGAACGCTCTGTCGTCTTGGACATTGCTTGGAAGCAGGAGGTGCCCCCATGCCCAATTTCCGCTTTGAGATCGTCGGCTTCGGCAAGACCACGACATTGGAGGAAGAGCTTCCCAGCGTCGACCTGGCCAGTCCACGAGCAGTCGAGATGGCTCACGCCGCCCTGTTGGCAGCAGACTCAACCGAGGCTGATCACTCAGGCTCGATTATCAAGGTTTACGATGAGGCAGGCTATCTGGTTGCCACCGTCCGTATTTCCGACGTAGTGCGTGATAATTCCGAGGTGCGATCTGGCAGCAGCAATCCGCCCACCGAAGAGCCCGGTGTGATGCGGTCTGGTTGATCAGTCTGCATCGGCCAGTCAAGTCAGCCAGCCCTCCCAAGGCCTCGACTTTGTTTTCTGCGTTCGATGCTCCGGGCGTTTCGACGAGCAACTCTCAGTTCGGCAAGTGTCGGTTGCCACCAACCCCTCGACCGTTCGTCCGCTCCTGGCGGACTGCGTGCGGGCCACGTCCTGACCAATTCGGGGAGCGTGGCCGAACGCCAGCGGTGCGCTGTCGCGTGGCAGCGCCCTCTGTTTTGCCCGGTGTCCCAATGTGGGCTCAAATCGCTTAGGCGATTATGAGTTTGCAAATAATCACCACCGGCAAATTGGCATGGAGGTCTCTTTTTCGGTACTGACGAAATCGAGCTAGCAATACGGAACGCCTCGTTATCGCTGGGGCGGCGACCGGCACGGGGGGGGTTCGCGCGACGTCAAGATGAAGCGGAATTGCATCGGCTTTAGGTGGTTGATCGTCTACGGTTCTTTCCCTAACAAGTGCCGCATTGCCAGGGCATTCTTTGGTGCAAACCCTTCATAGTCGTTATTGAAATAGACCCAAGCTCTCTTGGCGCCACTGGCCCGGATTTTGTCAGCCCATTTCGTGAGCTGGTCTGTTGTGTAGTCATGCCGGTACCAGCGCTCTGGACCGTGGAGCCGTACGTAGACATCATCAGCTGTCCGCACCATGGCATCCGGAAGACGAGGGCCGCTGCATGAGCAAAAGATCGTGCCTGTCTCACGAAAGGCTAAATATACAGTCTCGTTCCACCAACTGGCGTGACGAAACTCCACCACATTGCGCCGGGCCGGGTCGAGTTGGCCGAGAATGTCGCTCAGTCTCGCCTTTGTAAAACGGTAACTCGGCGGGAGCTGGAACAGAAAGCAGCCCATCCTATCACCGAGGATATCGGCAATCATTCCAAAGTCCCTTACGAGGGTTTTGGTGCCCTTAAACCTCTTGATGTGTGTAATAAGCTCACAGACTTTTACTGTATAGACAAAATTGCGTTTACCGGGGTGCCGAAACCAGCTTTTCACATTTGCGACGGTCGGCCATGAATAAAAGGAGGCATTGATTTCGACAGTATCAAATCGTGTCGCATAGTGATCGAACCATTCGCCTGTGGGTAGATCCGTCGGGTAAAACTGTCCCCGCCATTTCCAGTAAAACCATCCCGAGCAGCCGACATAGGCATATGCCTCCAAACAGGACACCGTATCCCCACGCTCTGCTATTCTACTGGCAAAGCGAGCGGTATGCATTTTGGCAGCACGTCCAACGTTTTCAATTCGCTGCTTCTCCCTGCGCAGCCTACGCCGTTCACGACGCTCATCTGATCCAAATTCTTCCCGCTTTATGGCTTCCGCACTCATTTGTCCGCGCGACCCTCGATAGGCAATCCTCGCGACCGCTAAGCCAACTACTATTTTCTATTTTCGCTGCAGCGGGAATGTGGCGTCGCCATCTTCGTTCCCTGACAGCACTCGAGGGTTCGCGCTCGATACGCCATCGTTCGTTCCTCCTTTATGATTCTTCTCCGACTGGCCTTTAGCGTCCGCTTCAGGAGAGCCCTTTGTTGTGCGGATCGGTGTGCGTATCGCTGGGGTTTTGTCAGCCATTGCAGTGTTCTCCGTTGAGAACGTCCAACTCTGGGCGGCCACCAAAGTTCCCCCTGTTGCCGCGCGCCTATTTGCCGTCCGAGGAACCAAGCGATCCGTTGCCCGTTGCCAGCCATTGGGAACATGCGAGGAATTTGGCATGGTTGCACCGAGAGTTGCCTGGAAGGGTTTTTCTGAAGATCGGTTCAGTTTCGTGCGGCGTGAAAGTTGTGGGGCCGCGAGCGAGGCCTCGAACTCAACGTGGTCGACACTCGCTATCTAAAAAAGCCCCATTATCTAGTATCCGCGCACGGTGCCTACATCAGGCTGGACTAAACCCGTGCGCGTTGGCCGCTGAAAAGCTGGAGCCTGGGTGTAGGAACCGCCATGCTTGAATCACTTTACCTCAATCTCGGTCAGCATGACGAAATCTCGGACGAGGAAAAGGCGCTCCTGAATGGAGCAATGGCGTTCGAAAAGGAGTTCGCGACCGGACAGGATCTGGTGTCGGTTGGCTCAAGACCAATCTACAGCACACTGATTCTGGATGGCTTGGCAGCGCGATATAAGGTTATGGAGGATGGTGGACGGCAGTTTACTTCGTTGCAGGTGCCTGGCGATTTTGTGGATCTCCACGCTTTTCTCCTAAAAACAATGGACCACGGCATCATTGCGCTGTCGCCCTGTCGTGTGGTCGTCGCCGACCACGGTCGGCTGCGCGCTATTACTGAAAGGGCTCCCCATCTCACACGGCTGTTGTGGCTAGATACGCTGGTCGACGGCGCCATCCACCGCGAATGGATCGTGGCTATGGGCAGACGGTCGAAGGCATCTCACCTGGCGCATCTTGTCTGCGAGCTTTTCGTGCGGCTGCAAGTTGTGAAGCACACCAATGGCATGAGTTTCTATCTACCAATTTCGCAAGCTGAATTGGCTGATGTGCTTGGGCTCTCGGCCGTGCATATGAACCGGGTCATCGGCGCGTTGCGAAAGAGCGGGGTCATTAGCTGGGCCAACCATGTCGTCACCATTCTCGATTGGCAGCGCCTCACGGATATCGCCGAATTCGATCCCACCTATCTCAGCCTGACTCGGGAACCTCGATAGAAAAACCCTAGCTCCGGTTCCCGCTTAACATTTGAGCGCGACGGTTTTCATCGAAGGTGGTCTGATGGTTCTGTCGCCGGCCGTCAATGGGCTCCGGTGCTTGAGAGTCTCTGTGCTCCCGCCCCCCCAAGGAGCTACAATGGAAAAAATAGATCCTCGTCCCCTCTCAGCGTTCGACATTGATATCGTGCGAGGAGCCTTTAGATCATCCGTTGCGGAAGGTCTGGTGGGAGAGAGCCGCTGGAACCAACATATTAAGGACCTGTTCAAGGAATTGACGGGCTACACGGACGTCGACGCCGACATAATCCAATGGATAGTCAGGAAGGAGCCGGCCAATGGCCAAATCTGATCCGGTATCCGACCACGGCCCTTACGAGCCCGCCTTCTTTGCCCTGAAGTACAATATGACGTTGAAAGCCGCGGAGGTCGTTCTCCACGCCAATGGCCCATCAAGAAACGCCTGCGATGGAGCGGCAAGGGCTTTCACGGCGGCTGTTGCGGCGAGAAAGCAGTTGCAGTTCGAGAAGGATCAGGTCTCGTTTCGGAGAGCCTGAAGCGGCCAAAATCGAATATCCAATCTCCTCTGCCCTACGGAGATGCGCCCGCTGGGTGTCGATGAAGATCATCCGCGGAGAAAAGCATCGAATTCCCTTCGTGAAATCAAGCTATGGCCTTCCGGTCGCTGTTCGATAGGACTGAACAACGCTGAACTTCAAGCTCATGAATGAACCACAGCCGCGTTCAATCCGCCGGCGCTAGCTTAGTTCCTCGCCCTAAGTGGGAACGTATCGGATGCAGCTGCCTTGTTGGTGCATCTAGGGATTGCTCGCCAAATTTTTTGGTCGAGCTCAAGCTGGGAAGGAAATCGCCTTGGCACGGTACTTTTTTGATATCCACGACGGAAAGGAATTTACTGGGGACGAGGAAGGAGAGGTCTGCGGCTCTCTTGTCGAAGTAAGTGACTACGCTGTCAGCGTGCTCCCTGACCTTGCCAGGGAAGAGCTGCCGAACGGTCCTAACAGGCTATTCTGGATCAAGGTTCGGGATGAAGACGGCGCTTACATCTTTCGTGCATCGCTGGCTTTGACCACGACATGGCTCGTCGAGGATAGTAACGGTCTGCCACATCCCGGCGAAGGCCTCCAGCTAGCCGCCTTGCGGCGGACGCAGGAACAATTCAGAGCGATTAGGCGTGATCTTGCGGAGGATGGCTTGCGCGAAGGAATGCTCGAAATTGACACTCTCATAGGCATCGCACAGACAGAGGCCGAACGGATGATCAATCGTCTCGGTTTCGACGAATCCAACGAACCCCAGAACTAACCTACGACCGCCGATGCTGGGCGGCCTTCTAATCCTTGCTACAGGCCTGCAAAGCCGAGACCCTTGCACTGGCTTGTCGATTGCCGGTAGCCAGGTCAGCAAATTTTCAGTTCGCCAAGGAACATCATTCAGCATCGAACATTGCCTCAAGAGACAATGCGACAGGTGGCGAATGGAACTCGTGAACACGTTGGTGAGCCGTAGTACATCGGAGCACGTAGTGAAATTTCTTGGTGAAGGCGGCGAAGCCGTCAGCGTTACGATGGCCACTGGCGACCAGGTCAGAGAACACGCCGAAATCATCGAAAAAGCCAAGCAGATGCTTGTCCAGATCGTGGCTTTTGACCAGCCCGATGTTGGCACGGCGACACCCGAGGAAAGCGAAGCCGGGGTCTACACATTCGAATATCGGGACCACGGCGTTGCCCGGATCATGCCGGGCATCTCGTTACCGTCCCGGCAAGCTGTTCAGGATGAAGTCAAGCGCTCGGCCGAAGATCTCTGGAAAGACGCCCTCGACAAGTTGGAGGCGCCAGTCGGATGGGCCGTCAGGGCACGTGACTCGCATGGCGAGGTCGTGGCGACCTGTAGCTACGAGGACATTCAACTGCGCGAGCCATAAAATTTGCTTCGGCTCGGAACACGAAAGCACCACGACTGTTAACGGACGCCTCCCAGTCGAAGAGGCGCTACCAACAAAAACAAGAAGGAAAACGCTATGTCGACGAAATCATCAAAAGGCCTGAACGAACTTTTCCATGACACTCTCAAGGACATTTACTTCGCCGAGAAAAAGATCCTCGCGGCGTTGCCGAAGATGGCAAAGGCTGCGCAGAGCCCCGATCTGAAGGCCGCCTTCGAAAAGCATCGCGGCGAGACGCAGGAGCACGTCGCTCGCCTCGAACAAGTGTTCGAAGCGATCGGCGAGAAGCCGGCCGCAAAAAACTGCCCTGCTATCATGGGCATCATCGACGAGGGCGCCGAGATTATGGAAGAATACAAGGGTTCGCCTGCCCTGGACGCCGGCCTGCTGGCCGCCGCCCAAGCAGTGGAGCACTACGAGATCTCGCGCTACGGAACCATGCGGACCTGGGCGTCCGAACTCGGCCTGACAGAGGCGGGTAGCCTCTTGGACCTGACGCTTAGCGAAGAAAAGGAGACCGACGAGGCGTTGAGCGAGCTTGCTGAGGCCTCCGTCAACATCGCCGCCGAAGCGGCCTAGCGAAGCCGGGAACTCTCTCGTTCCCGTCCTCTCGAGCCTTGGTGGTCGATCACCAGGGCTCACACTCCCTGATCTTCAATCACCCCCGATCAGCCATCAAGCAGGGGTGCAAAACAGGAGAATGAAATGGGCTTTTTCGGCAAGTACTTCTCCAACGTTGGCGGCAAGAAGCCCGCAGAGAGGGAGAAGAGCGGCGAGAAGAGCGGCGACATGCGTAAGGCTACCGGTGCCGGCCCCGCGCTCGCCGCCCATTCCAAGGACGCCAAGTCAACGGCTGCCACTGGTCAGAACCCCGCGGCTGCAAGGAAGAAGCCAAATAGCTAGTACAAGCTGGGCTACAGGATCGAAATCGCGTCGCCGGCGACCAAGAAGAGTTGCGGCGGGAGGCAGAGGTTCTGGGGTCAAGACAGCGTCAGGCTACTTGTGCCAGAATCCCACTGTCCAAGTCGCATCTGGCGACCCCATACCGCCAACGATGGTTAGTCGCTTCACGGCGGCACTGATAAAACAATGTCAGCTGCCCTCCTTCGATCAAAACCGTCGAATGCCCGTTTTCGCCGGGCTCTCCAGGTTCCAGCACCGGTCCAACGGTTAGATACGGCCCCTCGACCTGATCAGCGATGGCAAAGAAAACGCGCTGCCGACTGCCGCGGGGGCCATCCGGAAGAAAGCAGGTCGCGTTAAGCAGGACACGGCCGTCTGGTAGCTCAACAAGTTGGGCCCCTTCGATGCCCCATTCATAGTCGGGGTGTTGGCGCGAATTGTGGTGGGGCAAGTCCGTATGGTCGAGTATCTTGCCTGCTCGCTTCCAGGGTCCGAACCACGAGTCAGACTGGCTGCAGACAAGATAAATGTCCGGCTGTGGCACTTTGGTAAATTTAGGCATGCCTGAGTAGACGATGTAACGCTTGCCGCCAATTATCGCCGGATGGGGATCGTAGATCCCGTCTTCTTCGGTGTCTGGCAAGGCGACAAGGGCTGAGTTGAGAACCACCCACTGAAAGCCGTCGTTCGAAACGACATGCTCACATCGGCCGCCGGATTTCATGAATTCCGTCTGGATGAACATATGAAAGACGCCGCTCTCATAAATCACTCCAGGCGCAGCCACGCCTGACCCGCTTACCGGCAAAACGATAGGCTCATGTTCCACCCATGGGCCGTAAAGGTCGGGAGCCGTGGCATGGAGAATCCGCCAAGTCTCACTGGTGACGGTGCCGCTTGACCCAAACATGTGCCAGAGGCTCCCGTCAAACACTGGACAGGGGTCCTTCACATCGTCAACGGCCATTGGATGAAACAACGGGAAAACGTTCGTTTCAAAATTGATCGACATCGATCCCCCAACAATGTCCGGCACCAATTCGCGGGCCAATCCTGCGAGCGAATCGTTTCATCGGTTGTTAACTTTGTCGCAGCGTCGATTAACGCACGATTAACAATTGCCGCGTGCATCTCGGCAACGACCCACGGTGGTGTGTGTCCGTGTGCTCTCACTATCCGTTGAGCCTGCAAGCGTGCGTTGGCCGATGAATCGGATTCGCCGGGGAACGAGTCACTCCCGGCAAAGTTAGAGCTACGGATAAGAAACCACATCTCGATGCCGCGATTAACATTTGTTGTACGCAAGCATCCGAAATTGCAATAAAAGGATTTCAGAATGGAAAACGCGGTTGGAAAATCGAATCAGATGCACCAGTTAGAAGAATTCTCTACAATTCTATGTTTTTCGCACCTGCGATGGAACTTCGTATATCAACGCCCTCAGCATATCCTGACGCTGGCGTCGAAAACGACGAAGGTAATTTACTTTGAGGAGCCCATCTTCGAACATGTGCCTCAAGCTTTCATGCGATCGAACGCCGTTTCGGGATCCATCAAAGTCATAACCCCTGTCCTTCCCGTGGGAATCGCTCCGTCAGATGCAGATGCGGTCCAACGAAGATTCGTCGATCTTATCGTTGCCTCTACGCCCCAAGAACATCTGACGATCTGGTACTACACCCCGATGGCATTGCGTTTCAGCGACCATCTTACTTGTGATGTCTGCGTCTACGACTGCATGGATGAGCTCTCGGCTTTCAAGGAGGCACCGCCCGAGCTCATCCAGATGGAAAGACAACTTTTGGACCGTGCTGACGTGGTCTTTACCGGCGGGCAGAGCCTTTACGAGGCCAAGCGCGGTCTGCATCGGTCAATGTTTCCGTTTCCCAGCAGCATCGACTTTACTCACTTTCATCAGGCCCGGGTGCCTGGAAAGGACGCTGTAGATCAGGAACAAATCCCGCATCCCCGAGTGGGCTACTTCGGCGTGATCGATGAAAGGCTCGACGCCGGCCTGGTGGCAGACACTGCGCTGAGAATGCCGGACGTCCATTTCGTTATGGTAGGGCCGGTGGTCAAGATAGATCCTGAGGGTCTTCCAAAGGCAGAAAATCTGCATTGGCTTGGCAGCAAGGATTACGCGGACCTGCCGCGCTACCTCAGGCATTGGGACGCCGGATGGATGCCTTTCGCCCTTAATGCGGCCACCCGTTACATCAGTCCAACGAAGACCCCAGAATTCCTGGCCGCCGGGGTCCCCCTTGTTTCAACGGCGATCGTGGATGTCGTACGGGCCTATGGCGCCGAAGGTCTTGTGGAAATCGTGGATGCGAATGACGTCGAAGCGAAGCTTCGATCGGTTTTGGCCCGACCTCGCGACTGCCTGTTGATGCAGATCGACGCCTATCTCCTGGACATGTCGTGGGAGAAGACGTGGAGCGCGATGGCGGTTCATATCCAGCGCGCCCGCTCGACCAGGAACATATTGCCATTTCGGCGGAGAGCGTGAGCATGTTCGACTGGTTGATTGTTGGCGCCGGTTTTGCCGGTAGTGTGCTTGCAGAGCGCATTGCATCGCAGCGAAACGAGAGCGTCTTACTCATCGACAGACGGAGCCACGTTGGTGGCAACGCCTACGATTGCTACAATGACGCCGGGATTCTGATCCATAAATATGGACCTCACATATTCCATACAAACGCTCAGTCGATCGTCGATTATCTCTCGAAGTTCACGGCATGGCGGCCCTACGAGCATCGTGTGTTGTCCCGGGTCGATGGGAAGCTGCTGCCGATCCCGATAAACCTCGATACCATCAACAAACTATATGATCTCGATCTGACGTCCGACCAGTTGGAGCAGTTCTTCGTTTCTCGCCGAGAAGCGGTTGACGAAATCCGAACAGCCGAAGACGTGGTAGTGAGCACCGTCGGCCGGGAACTCTATGAAAAATTCTTTCGCGGTTACACCAGGAAGCAGTGGGGTGTCGATCCGTCTCAGTTAAGCAAATCAGTGACGGCTCGGGTTCCTACGCGCACCGACCGCGACGATCGCTATTTCGGCGACACATTCCAGAAGATGCCGGCTGGCGGCTACACACGCATGTTCCGGCGCATGCTCGACAACCCCAAAATCAAAATCATGCTGCAAACGGATTATAGAGAGATCCGGGCCAGCATTCCGTTTCGCCGCATGGTCTATACCGGCCCGGTAGACGAATATTTTAATTGGAAGCTTGGTCGCCTGCCCTACCGGTCATTGCGGTTCAAACACGTGACGCTCGATCGCGAGCAATTTCAGCCGGTCGCCGTCGTCAACTATCCGCAGACGGAAGAGTACACCCGTATCACCGAGTACAAACATCTTACAGGACAGCTGAGCCCCAGAACCAGCCTGACCTACGAATATCCGACCGACATCGGTGACCCCTATTATCCCGTGCCGCGGGCTGAGAACGAGGCTCTTTACAAACGCTATGAAGCGCTGGCTGGAGCCGCTCGGGACGTCTGGTTTGTCGGCCGCCTAGCCACCTATCGGTACTACAACATGGATCAGGTCGTCGGTCAGGCTCTTGCGACATTCGCGCGAATTCAGAAGAACTTGCCGGCGAACGCGGAGCTGGAGACGACGCAGACCGTGGCTGCTGAATGACTGATGCCCTTGAGATATGGGGCGGTGTGGAATGCAGCCTTGTCCGAATTCGCGGGACGGTGCGCAACCAATTGGAAGACACCGGGCATTTGGTGCGCCTAGACGATCTTGATCTGATCGCCGGGCTCGGCATCCGTACGCTTCGCTATCCCGTGTTGTGGGAAATGGTCGAACGCAAGGCGGGTTCGTACGATTGGAGTTGGGCGGATGCGCGTTTGCAGCGTATCAACGAGCTTGGAATGCGGCCGATCGCAGGGCTGCTGCACCATGGCAGCGGACCGTCATGGACACAAATTCTCGATCCGAATTTTCCGGATATGCTCGCTCGATACGGTGCGTTGGTCGCTCAACGCTATCCCTGGATAGAGCTGTATACGCCCATCAACGAGCCGCTCACGACTGCCCGGATAAGCGGGCTCTACGGGCACTGGCATCCGCATGGCACCAGCGAGGGGATATGTCTGCAGCTGACTGTGGCTCAATGCAGGGCGATAGCAATGACGATGAAGGCAATCCGCCGATACGTGCCGCAAGCCGGCCTGGTTCAGACCGAGGATTTCGGGCGTGTTTTTTCAACTCAGCGACTCGCTTACCAGGCAGAGCATGAGACCGAGCGACGTTGGTTGTCACTGGATCTCCTAGCCGGGCGAGTCGATCGACAGCACCGCTTCTACAAGCGGCTTTTAGACGCCGGAATTGTTGCTGACCATCTCTCGGAGCTAGTGGCGGAGCCATGCGTCCCCGATATGATCGGCATTGATTATTATCTCACAAGCGATCGAATGATCGATGAGAGGGTCGATCAATTTCCTGACGAAATGGTCGGCGGGAATGGCATCGACAGCTATGTCGATATTGCGGCCGCTCGATCCAACGCACGGGATGATACAAGCCTTAGGTTGAGACTTGATGAACTCTGGGATCGCTATCACCTGCCGATCGCGATAACGGAATTGCACAACGGGTCCACGCGCGATGAACAGATACGCTGGCTTGTCGAAGGATGCAAAGCAGCGCAAGCAGCCAAGGACAGTGGCGTCGACGTCCGTGCGGTCACGGCTTGGTCGCTGTTTGGCGCTGTCGACTGGAACTCGATGTTGGTGAGGCAGGACGGATTTTACGAGAGCGGCGCCTTCGATATACGCGCCGGTGCACCTCGGCCAACAGCGCTCGCGGCCGCGATCGCAGGGTTCGCCAAGCATGGGTCTGTCGACCATCCCGTATTGGATCGACCTGGCTGGTGGCGAGCAGAGCGTAATTCCGAGAGCGGTGGACGGCCCCTGTTGCTGGTCGGGTTCGGCCGCATGATCTCGATCATTGAGCAATGTTGCACCAACCGCAGGTTAACGGTCAGCGCAGCAAGGCCAGACAAGATCCAACTGCTGGTAGCAAAACATCAAGCATGGGCCGCAATAGAAGTCGACGGCGGCGAGCTGAGGCGAGCCGGCTCGCCAGCCGTCGCCACCCGAATGTTGTGCAGATTCCCGGATGGGGGTGAGTTATTGCTGCAATGTGATCCCACACATCCCTCAATCGAAGTGGCAAATGCGCTTCTCGATCTGGTGATCGACGGCCAACGTGGCGCATTTCAGCTTTTGCAAACCGGCCCCGGCAATCAATACGAATTGTTGCCGCTACCCGCAGAGGCCCCTAGCGGACAGAAGTTTCCTACGAGCAAGGTGGCTTAGCAGCGGCCGTCGCGTCGGCCTGCAATGGTCGGGCGCCAAACCACTGCTCGGGGGAACCAGATAGATCGTCCTTCGTTAAAGCCCGATCCAGAAACGCCGGGCTCATGAGGAAGAAACAATGAGCAGATTTCTACCAATAGACCTCACCTTCGTCGACGGAACAACGATGGTTGTTTCCTCGATCGCCGATGCCGAGAAAGCGCTAGCAAAGCAATGGCGCAATAAGGAAGCGAATAATTATGTGGAGGCGGTACGGCTACTTGCTGGGGCCAAGAGCGGCATCTGCAAGCCGGAAGTGGCGTTTGAAGCTTTCAAACGAGCGGCACTCAAGCAGCGCCTTGTTCAACCGAGAAAAACGAGCGCCGCACTCGGCATCCTGGACGACCTGGTGTCGTAGTTTCACAGCAGAGCAGGGATTTTAGCTCGCCCCGGCCGACAGAATTTTCGTGGGCGTTTCGGGGGCATCGATCAAAATATCAGCTTTCTGCCTACGCATCGGGCTACGAGGGCGATCGACACGATTGGCATATCTCGAATCGCCCGGCGGGACGGCCGCCGCTATCTAGGTGAGCGCGCGGGCAGAAGGCAATCACACTGGATCGCTCGCACTGGCTTCTACAAATGCCAGTGGTGCCTCGAGTGTCCAGAGGACCGCATCCTCGCTGTATTCCAGATCGCCTTTACCGCTCAAAGCCTGTGGCGCGACTCGTCTCAGTACCACAGTTCCGAATCCCCCTTTCGCAATAGACTCGACCTTTGGGCCGCCTGTCTCGCTCCAAGCGAGCTTGATGATCCGCCGTCCCTCGATCTTGGTCACCTTCCAGTCTACTAAAATCTTGCCCCTATCGGCGGAAAGAACACCATATTTGGCGGAGTTGGTGGCGAGTTCATGAAAGGCGATTCCGAGATACTGAACAGCGTTGGGACTAAGCGTAATGGAGGGCCCCGACATCGAGAGCAGCTGGTCGTTACCAAATGGCTTCAATTGCGCCAGCAACAACTCGAAAATGGTCGCCCCTTTCCAATCTTCCGACACCAGCAGATCATGGGAACGCGAAAGCGCCATTATGCGTTCACGAACCTGATGCTCGAACACCGCCGGACTTTCGGAGCGCTTATTCGTTTCGCGGATCATCGAAAGAATGACTGAATACTGGTTCTTTACCCGGTGGTTGACCTCGCGCATGAGCAGTCGGATGCGGTGTTCACTGTCCTTTGCAGCTGAAATGTCTCGTGCAATCTTCGAAGCCCCAACAATTTTCCCCGCAGCGCCGCGTACAGGCGACACCGTTAGCGAGACCGGAACCAGGCTTCCGTCCTTGCGCTGGCGGACAGTTTCGTAACTGTCGACCCGCTCGCCCTTCCGAATTCGGTCAAGAATATGAGGTTCTTCATCCTGGTGATCTTCCGGAATAAGCATGTTCACACGATTGCCAATCGCCTCGTCGGCAGTATACCCAAAAAGCCGCTCCGCGCCGCCGTTCCAGCTCGTGATGATCCCGTTCAGATTCTTGCTGACGACAGCGTCGTAGGAGGACTCAACGATTGCTGACAGGTGTTGCCGGGCCTCCTCAGCCGCCGCGCGCTCGCTAAGGTCCACAAGCATGTTGACGGCACCAATCAACTCGCCGTTTTCATTACGTATCGGGGTCGGAAAGGGCTGGAACGGAAACAGCGTTCCGTCCGGACGTTGTGCCAAAGCCTCCTGATTCCGGACGGGACGATTTTCCCTAAGTGTGATTGCCATCGGGCATTGATCGTGAGGCAATTCCGAGCCGTCAGGATTGAACAGGCGGAAAGTAACACACCACTTGTCTTTGCCGATTTCTGGCGTCCGGCCGGCAAACTCCGCCGCTGCCGGATTGAAGTAGGTGATGATGCCCTCCTCATCGGTCGTATAAACGGCGACAGGCAGCGTATCGAGGATCTGATGAAATTGGTTGTCTTGGCTGACCAGTTCGGCCCGTGCGCGCTGCAAATCTGTCACATCGACCGTGAAGCAGCGCGTCGCCACAAGTTGTCCCCCTTCAAAATGAGCGGTTGATGTGATCTCGACGTGCTTGATAGACCCATCCGACGTGCACAGGCGTGCAGGGTATTTGTCGATCTTCTCGCCGCGGCGGAGACGCGCAAGAATGTCATCAACGACGTCCGCGTCGGGATAGAATTCGCCGATGTTGCGGCCTATGTAATCATCCGCCTCATAACCGAGCAGATCGAATTCGGCCTGATTGGCGTGAATGATCGTTCCGTCACCATCCACGACATGAAGCGCAAGACCGCCATTCTCAAAAAAATCCTTGTAGTCGAACTCCGCACGGGCGGACCGCGCGTCTCTCATGTTTACTACATTTATGTCTGTCACGTTGGCCCCCTGTAACCACAGGGAACCCGGCAAGTCGCATTTGGTTCCTTGTCAGAGGAACGCATTTCCATTCTCGCAATGGCGAAAATCTGTGGCGCCCGCAGCGGGCGCGGCTTGGGCAAGGGGAGGCCGGCGGGGCAGCCGCGCCGCCGCACCCGCGCCCCTAGGCTAGCGGAGGCCGGGCCAATTGGATCGCCACGGCGGGCAATCGCATCGAGGATCGCGTGACCCTGCATGTCCCGACGGCCACCCGGCGCGTGCCGGCCAATGTTCACAATCCTGCTGGGATGCCAAGCATGACGCTTCTGACATCCATTTAAGGCATCGGCAACCTCATCTGGGTTCGAACGTTGACGTCGAACAAGAGGGGCGTCGCATGGATGACAAAAGATTCGATCGGCCGGTAAAGGTTCGGCTCGCTGAGGGTGCGAAGGTGCTCTCGGTAAGTTCCGCCTATCAGGCGTCGGGGCTACTAGCCAGCACTGATTGGCCAGCTAAGCGAACCGCGCTGCATCGAGTTGCATTTGAAGCAGCCGAAAAGGTACTGGAGGGGAGCGCTCCGCGGTCGACAGTCGCGCCCGTTTTGAAGAGGCCGCTCGCGAAGCTGGGATACTGGTTGACCCCGATCTCGAAGCCCGGCAACGGATGTATTTCGAGAGCGGTGTAAAAATCCGGCCTTACGGCAAATCTTCCGTGCGCGATGTAAAGTCGGTTGACGGCGCCTGCGAAGTGCTCGTTGACTGGCCGCACGCCAAGCGCGGTCCTAACTATCAATCCGCGCGTGAAGTGGTGCAAGCAGCACTGGACGGCAAAGCAACGCCAGATCAGGCAAGAAAGGCTTTCGCGGTATTAGCAGCGGATGCAGGCATCCTGGTTGGACGCAGCCCTGCCTAAGGGAATGCCAAATGTCTTCTGAAGCGACTGGGAGGCAACATGCGACTGGCAGACAGTCATCGCTAATCGACGACGAAGCGGCTAGCCGCGCGTCGTCAATGACCGAAGACAGCAAATTGGCCCTAAGGTTGGAGCAAGGGGACCGTGGTCGTGATGCCGTTTGGCCCTCGCAGATCCCGGCGCTCGGTTGGAAGGATATTTTCTGGCGGCTGTGGGAAGAGTTCAACAAGGACCGGGTCCTCCTGGTTGCAGCCGGGGCTACATTCTATCTCCTCCTAGCGCTCTTTCCGGCGCTGGCCGCGTTCATTTCAATTTATGGTTTCGTCGCGGATCCGGTCTCGGTCGCGGATCATGTCGCATATCTCGGCGGATTGCTGCCAACGGGTGGACTCGATCTCATTCGCGACCAACTCCAAGCCCTGGCAAAACAAAAGCCGGTCTCCCTCGGGACAGGTTTTTTCATTGGTCTGGCCATCGCGCTCTGGAGTGCCAACAGCGGGATGAAGGCGCTTTTCGATGCAATGAACATCGCCTACGAGGAAAGCGAGAAACGCAGTTTCATTACCCTAAATCTGATGTCGATTCTGTTCACCGTTGGAGCCTTGCTGATTGGCATCGTGCTCCTCCTCACGGTGGGCGTTGTCCCCGCGCTGTTGCGCTTTTTCTACCTTGATTCGTGGACGGAAGTGCTTATCGCGGTATCCCGATGGCCTGTCCTGGTCGTGGCAATTTTGACTGGGATTTCGTTACTCTACCGCTTCGGACCCAGCCGTGAACACGCGAAATGGCGATGGCTAAGTTGGGGGTCCGTGTCGGCGACGGTGGTGTGGATCGCTGCATCGTGGATCTTCTCGTTCTATCTCCAGCATTTTGCCAACTACAACGCGACGTACGGATCGCTTGGCGCTGTTGTCGGCTTGATGATGTGGACATGGATTTCTGTCATTATTCTCATCGCAGGCGCCGCCATCAATGCGGAGATGGAACATCAGACGGCCATTGACTCGACCACAGGTCCGGCGCGACCCATGGGCGAGCGCGGTGCGGTGGTTGCCGACACGTTGGGCAAGACTGCGGATTGATATTCTACGTTGTGCATTGTCGTTGCCCACGATCCACGACAAGCAATCTAGGAGACAAGGGCTAAGCGCAGCGCAGGCCTCATAATTTGTGGCCAGCTCCACGCACCAGACACGTCGGCGACGCTAGCAAGAAGGTAGCGCTGTATGTGGGGTGCCGGCTAAAGCTGAGACTCGATCGGAAGGTGGCGGACCAAAGCCGCCAGAAACCGGCGAAAAATTCCGGCTTCCGGTTCATGCGTGTAATCCTGGACCTTGCCTTCGTCGTATCCGTGCCAGTGTAGAACATTGTTTTTCAGTTCCAGCCGATAGCTGGTTTCTGGTGAAATCTCTGTTTGAAAAAAGTGCCGCAGTTCACCGACTAATTCCTCATCCCCAAAGAGCACTCCCATCTCCGAGTTCAAAGAAACTGACCGTGGGTCAAAATTGAAGGAGCCGACGAAACCGGTCGTATCGTCAACCGTAAAGGCCTTGGTATGCAGACTGGCACCCTTAGAGCCAAACACCGAGATTGCCGGTCGGCGAGTGAAGGGTTGGAGCTCGAAAAGCCTCACGCCATTCCTCAGCAATCGCTTGCGATAGTTTGCGTAAGCCCCATGCACCGCGGCGACGTCTGTAGCGGCCAAAGAATTGGTCAAAACCGAAACGTCGACCCCGTTGCTGACGAGGTCTAGCAGGATCGCGCAACCCCTTCTGCCAGGGATGAAATAGGGGGAGACAATTTCCAGACGAGTTCGCGCCGATTGAATGATGGGACGCAACTCTTTCATAAGCCAGCTGCGACGTCTCCACCCGCGCACCTTCTCTGGAGGATCGGAAATCACCCGAGCTCGCTCTACCCAGTGCACGTCGTTGCTGGCCGCGATGAACTCGGCGATTGACCCTCTGTCACCGATCCCGTTCAAAAGCTTTGACTCGGTTTCGAGATCGCTTCCTGCAAACAAATCGGAATGGTCGTTGTCAGCGACGGAACCCAGTGATTCAATTGGTTTTGCGTCCTCGCAAGCCCAGAAGGCCTCAAATATTTCGGCGGTTTGCTGCACGGCAGGACCGAGGAGCAGCACATCGAGGTCGCGGAAATTGGTTTCCGCTGCGTCGAAATAGGCATCGCCAACATTCCGGCCGCCGACGATTGCGATGTTGTCGTCAGCGATCCAAGCCTTGTTGTGCATCCTCCGGGTCAACGCAAAAAGTCGCAACAGAACTTCCACGCCGCGAAAAATGCTGCGTTGCCTGATGCCGCTCGGATTGAAGAGCTTCAATTCGATGTTTGGATGATTGCTCAGCGCTCGATAGGCAGAATCGCTTTTGCGCGGATTGACGTCGTCAAGGAGCATACGCACCCGCACGCCGCGCTCAGCGGCCCGGACAACTTCCTGCAGAAGCAAGCGGCCGGTGTGGTCATCGTGCCAAAGGTAGTACATAAGATCGAGGGTTCGGACCGAACTTCTTGCCGCGAGGACGCGCACGGCGAAGGCGTCATAATTGTCCGCAACGAGCAGCAAGCCGCTCCTACCCGCTTTGATATTGTCCTCCGCAATTCGCGAAACAGATACGTCCATAAATTGACTACCTTTGGCGGCGATCGAAGCCGGCCTTGCTCAAAATCATAGCAAGAACCTTTCAGGGGTAATCTGGTTGCATGTGCAGCTGTCTAATCCCCGCGGGTTCGGTCGGCGGCCGCCGCGATGTTGCCGTGAAGCCGGCGCATGATGACGTCGCTTTCACGCACGTCATGGTGCCCGGGCATCACCAGATGCGGCAGCACCGGCTGTTCCGGCGGTGGCGCCGTGCCCCGCTCCAGCGCGGAAAACTCCCTCGCTATCCGGTCCGGTCCACGATCGTGCAAAAGCGCCAGTTGCCCCTGGCGTGAGGCATCGGCGCGCCTGTGCGTCAGATTGACGATTTCGCCTTGGTTGGCGCCTTCGATCGCGGCCTGCGGCTGGTCGATGAAACTTTTCAAGCCGTCGCTGGAATGGTCCTTTCGCAGGTCGGCGCCAATGTCGCCGTGGCAGTAGCCGGACGCATAAATTCTTCGCGAGCTTTGAGCCGCCGGCACGACCGGAACAAGGCAAAGTTGGTTGCGTTATGAAGTTATCGGTGGCGTTGGCCACCTGCGTCCGCGGAGATTTTTACTTATGTCAGTCCAGTGTCGCGTTTCGGTCGACGTAGCCAGTTCATCGAGAGTGTGACTTTTCAGGTCCTACCACGTGTCGGCGAAAGCGTTTCCATGTCGATTGGCGGGGCGCCCACCAATCTTCGCGTTTCGCGAGTATTGCATCTGCCGGACGGTGAATCTCCTGACGGCTCGCTCATTGTGCTTGAACTTACCAGCAAGATTCTCTGAAGGTTTTCGCAAAGTGAGGCCTTTGGCGTTTGGTGCTGGCGACAAACCAGTCCGAGAGGATTGAAATCGACTGCACGGGCGTTGGGATCCGGCTGCGTCACGTACCCAAGCTCTTCGTGAGGTGCAGGAACTTCATCTGACGTTGGCCATTGAGCTGCAGGGTGCATGCACTTCAGCCCGATGCCGTCAGACGAGCGATTGGAGCTATCTTATGCAGGCTCCGTCTATCGCGACTTAGCGAGCAGTTCGAGGCCTTCATGATGCACCCGAAGAACCGGAACAAGCAGTTGGTTGAGGAAACGTGTTGAGAGCCTTCCTTCGTAACAACGGGCTGACAATCGCCCTGGTCTCAATGTTCCTGTTTTGCGTGCTTGGCATGGTCTGGTCAGGCCAAGCAGCCCACAATGAGGAACTCCGGGAGCACGGCACACCAGCTATCGGAGTATTTGCCTATCTGAAGAGCGCAGAGTTCTCGGCGCTTTTCGAAAACTGGCAAAGCGAATTCCTGCAGATGGCGGCCTATGTGATGCTGACCGACATGCTCTTCCAACGAGGCTCCGCTGAATCTCGCGATCCCGATGAACCCCATAGACCGGAAGACGAACTCCCATCCGCGATCCGCATGCGAAAGCCGATACTGTCGTGGCTCTATTCCTACTCGCTGGGCATAGCCCTGGCCCTACTGTTTATACTCTCATTTGGCTTTCACTGGTGGACAAGCCTGACGGCAGCAAACGAGACAGCGCTGCGCCACGCGCAACCAATCCAATCTCTGAGAGACCATCTTCTCAACGCCCAGCTCTGGTTCGAATCTTTCCAAAACTGGCAGTCGGAATTTCTGTCTACGGCAGTCCTGGTTCTGCTCTCGATATTCCTCCGGCACAAGGGCTCCCCGGAATCCAAGCCCGTCAATGCGGCAAACTCAGACACGGGTGAGTAGACCGCGATTGCCCCGGTGGGCGGCAAGATCGCCTACTCGGAGCTTTCCGGTTCAGAAACGGCTCGGCTCTGAGAGCCGCCGCCTGGTTCGCCGGAACGGCGCGGTTCAAGAACCGAGCACGCCGTCTCAATGGAACGTTAGCAGCTTGGAATAGTTGAGTTCATGCTCGGATGCCGCTGCTTGGCTCCGTCGCAGGCTGGTGGGCACATCGGCCGCCCGCGTCGGCCCTCCGTGACGTGGGCTTTTTTCGTTTCGTGCCGGAACAATCCGCTCGCCTCAATCTTTGGCGCTTGTGGCGCTCCAACATTGGCTCCAAATCCTTGGGCGCCGCCTCGGGACGCACAGTCACTGCCTGCGATTGAGCGCAAGGCGATGCTTTGGGATCTCGTGAAGCCTGCCGAAGGCATCATCCAATATAGCCAACACGTCGAAGGCGGCGGAGCCGAGTTCTATGCAGCCGTCGACAAGATGGGCTGAGGGCATGGTCTCGAAGCGACGCGGCAGCCCATACCATAGCGGCCCGTCCGACATCTGGGTGAAGACCAAGTGTTGGGAAATCGGCGACTTCGAACTGCTGGGCATCAAGCGGGAGCCTGGCAAGCCGCCGCAGGGCATTATGGCGCGCGGCGGAAAATATGCCGGCTCGGCCACGGTCGCCCTGACCAAGGAGATGCGCGAGCGTCTATGGCACCGAGTGCGCAGGGATGGGCGCCGCCACCAGGACTGCCGAAAGCCATTTCGAAGGCGGAATGGCTGAAGCCCGGCATCACTGCCCGCGTCAGATATCTTCGAGGCGAGCCGAAATTGCGTCATGCTACGGTACAGGATGTGAGAGAGAACTGACAGATCCGCTTCGGCAGGATGAGCCACTTATGTCTGTTTCGTCTTAACAGGGCCGTGGCCGTTGACGGCATTGCAATCCTGGAAAAGCTGACAAATGCCTGTCGCGCCTGTTCGGTTGTCATCTGCCCGGCAATCGCGGCGTTGCAGCTTCTCATTGCTTAGCTGTATACCGGTCCCGACGGGCCTTCGGCCATTGATTCAAGAATACGAGCGCCTCCCGCACCGAGTTGATGTCGTGTATCACGACACTGGTCTTAACCTGCACGGGGGCAAGGAAAGCCAGACTGGTCATTGTTACCTACCTGGGATTGCAAGGGTTGATTCAGCATCCCATGCTGCGGCTCTTCGTTTGAGGCTGTCGAACGTCATTTGACGACCTCGCTATCTGCGAGGGCCGGGGCTGGACGAGCCCCGCCCCTTCTTCGCGACCGTCATTTGCTGCCATTGATTGCAATGCGCTTGGCGTTTGCCTGGGCCTTCTTGGTCTTCGGCAGGATCACGGTGAGCACACCGTTCTTGAAGGTGGCTGCCACGTTGTCCTCTTCAACTTCACGGCCGAGACGGAAGCGCCGCTCAAAACGCCCATAATAGCGTTCGCTGAACTGGCGGTCCTTGCCCTCGGCCTCTGCTTTCTTCTCGCCGCGAAGCGTCAGAACACCATCATCCAGCATGACCTCGACGTCGTTTTCATCGAGGCCAGGGATTTCGGCCGTCACCTGGATCTCCTGATCGGTTTCCGAGAACTCCACGCTTGGCCAAGTGCCGTTGAAAGGGGCCATGCGGCCCAACACCGAAGGCGTGTCAAAACCGCGGAACACCTCGTCGAATAGCCGGTTGACATTGCGGTGAAGCGACAGGAACGGATCCATGTCGTCACCGCGATAAATGCTCGGTGCCTGGCTGCCGCCACGGCTCCAGGGAATCAAGTCACGTACGCTCATTTGTCCTTCTCCTTTCGTGCTTTGGGTCGCAACCAAACCCACCACGACAAATCGGGGTGGTGGGCGCCGACCAACTGCCGGGTATCAAGCCGCCGCGTTTTCAATGCGCTTGGACTCCGCCTTCTTGCCGGCGTCGACATTGATCGCGATACGCCGCGGCTTCATCTCCTCGGGAATTTCTTTCTTGAGGTCGATGATCAGCAGACCGTTTTCGAGCTTTGCCCCGACAATGGTCACATGATCGGCCAGTTCGAAGCGGCGCGCGAACGACCGCAGCGCCAAGCCATGATGGAGGTATTGAACCTCGTCGTTCTCTGTCTTGGCGCCCTCGATCACGAGCATATTTGGCTCCTGCGTGATCGTGAGCTCGTCTTCGCCGAAACCGGCGACCGCAAGGACAATGCGGTAGGTGTCTTCGCCGAGCTTGGCGATATCGTAAGGCGGCCAGTTGTCCGCGTTCTGCGGGGGGCTGGCGTTTTCGAGCAGGTTGAAGATGCGGTCAAAGCCGATGCTCGACCGATAGAAGGGGGAAAAGTCCAGGTTCGTTCTCATAACTACATCCTCCTTGGAGCAACATAGATACGAGGAACGCCAAGAAGCTTGGCGCTCCCTGACACATCGGCCCCTTACGCGGCGACCGACGAAGATGAGTTGGGGATTGATTTCCGCCGCGTCAAGAGGATCGCCAAGGCAGTTTCGCGATTGGCTTCGGCTGGTGGCAAGTGCTCCATCGAATACCCATCTGCTTCGCTAGATTTCGAACGGAGGAAAAGGATGACCATGACACGCCAAGACGTTATCTCGGTCCTCGGACGCGTAGACGACGTAGCAATTGCGGAGATCATCGCGTCCGGTGCCTCGCTCGAGGAATTGAGAGAGGCATGGGCCTGGGCCTTTGGTGATGAGGCTCTGATGAGCCAGGGACGACCGTTGCCAGGAACACGGGTGGCAGCGCTAATCGACCTGATCGAGCCCGACGACGAAGGCGACCTGGCAGATCCGGCCAAAGCGGACCCGGGCGAAGCGTGAAGAGGCTGGCGGGTCCTGCCATTCAGGCTGACGCGCTTAGTCGCGCGATCCGCCTGGTAAGTTGTCTGTGCTGAAGGCATCTATATGAACAGGCAACGATAAGAGGCTCGGCCTTCCCGCTCCCGGTGCCCCGGCGACGCACGCCTTTAATGCTGCGGCGGTAGATTGCCGCCGCAGTGAATTTAGCCCTAACTTTTTAGAAGATGGTCTACCTTGCTGATCTTCGGCCCTGTCATCCATGGCGGCGCCACGGGCACGTCCTCCATGACACCGACCCTACGTGCCCAAGTCGTAAAGGCCTTGTTCGCCGCCTCGACAGACTTCCGACCATCGTAGGCAGAGTAGCATGCATCAGACGCCGCTGCGTGGAGGAGGCCGCGCCTTTCAACCGGCCATTCTTCCAGAAACTCTATCGCATCCATGACACAGCCGATCTTTTGGACAACATAGCCGTCGTCTCTTACGAAAACCGGCTGTTTGAACGTCGCACTCTCCATAGTGACCTCCCTTCAAACCGTGGGGCAACTGATCCTGCCTCACCATGCGCGGCGATGATCAGTTCCCGGCAAAAGCATGCCGGCGAGCTTGGCGAACGCCACGGCAAACCAGGACGGTTACCATGCGTTCCTCCCGCTCCTATTCGACTCGACATCCGGCAAGTCGCACTCGGCACATAGGAAAAAGATTGGAAGCACCTCTTTTCAGTTCAAGGGGAGCTGTCGGGACGAGCGGCCAGCACCTCTATGAATCGGATGCAGTAGCAACTGGAAAGGAGCGTGTCCTGGTGCCGCTTGGCCAAGTCGCTTTGGGCCAGTACAATCAGGATATGAAAAACGCGAAGCCTGCTTACGTCGTGTACAACCCGCCAGTGCGCGAGGGCGTGATTACGGTCGAGGAAGCGAAAACCGCGGAAACCGAACTGGAAGTTGTCGAAGGCATGCAGTTCGACCGCGGCTATCTCAGCCCGTATTTCATCACCAACCAGGACAAGATGCGCGTCGAGCTCGAAGAGCCTTACGTGCTGATCCACGAGAAGAAGCTGTCCAATTTGCAGGCGCTACTTCCGGTGCTGGAGGCGGTGGTGCAGTCGTCCAAGCCCCTGCTGATCATCGCCGAGGACGTCGAGGGCGAGGCGTTGGCGACGCTGGTCGTCAACAAGCTGCGCGGTGGCCTCAAAGTCGCAGCCGTTAAGGCGCCCGGCTTTGGCGATCGCCGCAAGGCGATGCTGGAGGATATTGCCATCCTCACCGGCGGCACCGCGATCTCGGAAGATCTCGGTATCAAGCTCGAAAACGTCACACTCAACATGCTGGGCCGCGCCAAGAAGGCGGTGATCGAGAAGGAGAACACCACCATCGTCGACGGCGCCGGCTCGAAGAGCGAGATCCAGGGCCGCATCGACCAGATCAAAGCACAGATCGAGGAGACGACCTCCGACTACGATCGCGAGAAGCTGCAGGAGCGCCTGGCCAAGCTCGCTGGCGGCGTCGCCGTCATCCGCGTCGGCGGCTCGACCGAGGTCGAGGTCAAGGAACGCAAGGACCGCGTCGACGATGCCAAGCATGCGACGCGCGCTGCGGTCGAGGAAGGCGTGTTGCCAGGTGGCGGCGTGGCGCTTCTGCGTGCGGCCAAGGCACTGGACAGTGTGCAGGCCGAAAATGAGGACCAGAAGCACGGTATCGAGATC
>NZ_JBJACT010000047.1:0-35959 GCF_044778005.1 Mesorhizobium sp. IMUNJ 23033 | reverse complement strand
GGGAGAAGAGACAGCGCCTGCGCCGCGTCTGTTTGGCCCAGGATCTTGAGGATATCGTTATCCTCAAGATCCTCGGTAACAGCGGCGCGGCGCAGGCGGTGCAGGGTCGCGCGTTGAGGTGGTCACATCGTCACGCGTTGAGGTCATCACATCGGTGCAGCGTGGTCGGGCGTGGTCGCAGACGGAGAAGCGGCTGTTTGCAGCATGGGCTTGACCGCTGTCATAATGGCTTGTTCAGCGGATTACCGAATAGTTTGCGACAGAAACCAGTACGCCCGCCCTAACGTCACTTAGCGGCAACGAAACGCCGCGCACACCGGTCGCCCTCAGGTTGGACCGATGCCGGGTCATCGCATCCTTCGTCAGCGGTATCAACTCGCGACCGCGCAGCCGTCCGCGCCGCGATCACCGAACCCTGTTCAAACGGCCAGAAGAGGGCCAAATTACGAAACTCAAGCTCGTAACCTCCTCCAAGCCCGATTGATCGGTGTGGTGCATGAACGCGAACTTCATCGAGATTGCGTCCCCCCTTATTCCACGCCGAAACACAGTTGGGGCTTTTTTAGCGAAGTTTCCGGTTCCGGGGAGCGCTCCCATTTCTCGATGCGCTGAAGGTCAAGCCTTGGTTCAGCATCGCCGAAATCTGCGAGCGCGATGGCGCGCCCCACCAGTCGCACAGATTGAGATAGGCGAGATCGCTTGCGCTGTCACCGAATCCGATCGCTGGCCTATCTCCAGACTCTGAGCGAATCTTCTTCAAGAGGAACTCTACTGCCCGGCGCTTTGAAACCGGCGGGGGAATGAGCGCGAAGTTGTTTCCGTTGTGATGCCGTATCCAACCCGCATCGTCGAACTCAAATTTCAGTTCCGCCAGCCTCTTGCCATCACCGTCGTTTTCTTTGAAGACGGCGTATGTGGCCATATCCATTTCTTCAACGATCCACGAACGAACAGACATTTTGCCAGCTTCGGCTCCTTGCCGACCTATTT
The DNA here is from genome assembly GCF_044778005.1 of Mesorhizobium sp. IMUNJ 23033. Classification (NCBI taxonomy): domain Bacteria; kingdom Pseudomonadati; phylum Pseudomonadota; class Alphaproteobacteria; order Hyphomicrobiales; family Phyllobacteriaceae; genus Mesorhizobium; species Mesorhizobium sp. IMUNJ 23033. The sequence continues at coordinate 34,969 of NZ_JBJACT010000047.1, read as the reverse complement.
CAAGTACCTTGTTCAGTGTCTCCCTGTGAGGGATCAGTTCCTTAGAAATGACATCGTGCCATTCCTTCAGATGCGCACCGCCCGGTTTAAGGATGACAGCGCCGTTGGCAACAATTGCGTAGCTGTTGAACGCGATCTTGACGTTCCCGTAGGCTGTCGTGCCACGTGCCGTGACGGGAATGACTTGTGACGTACTCAGCAGCCAATTGATCATCGCAACCTGCCGCGGGGTCATCATGGAATGATGTCCGTTCGAGGAGATCGCAGCTAGAGTCAGTTTGTCCTTGCTGCCTTTCGGACACTTTGCGTGCGTCTGGAACAATGTGTCATCCAGATCGGCAAAGACGATTGGCTGGATGGCGTGATCTACGGATTTGACGGGTTGATCAGGCATTGCACTCGATCCGCCATACATATTTGGAATTCGTTTTCGTCAACACGGAAAGATTCCGGGCAGATGACTTTGGTTTTGCGTTCACATCTATGCCGACTGCTTCGTCTTCTAGACACAGGACCAACGACATTATTTCCAGAAGTTTTACCATAAAGCAGGCGCGTCTTGCTTTATAATCGGAATGTAAAGTGTCGCGCCAAGTTAAAATGGCGATCTATTTTTTTGCGATTCTTTTAAACTCTCTGGATCAAGGTAATGGCGCGATAAGGCTGGATTTTTTCCGAGGCGACTTGGAAGGGAACATTCTTCTTTCGAATCAAATATAGCAGCGCTTCCAGCTCAGCATCTTCAACGGAAGACAGGAATACAATTTGAGGCATACGGCGCAGAATTGCCCTCGTGGCTTCCGCAATTCCTGGCTTGATCCGATTAAAATTCTCAACGGCAAACTCTGCAGCAATTCGATTGATTGCCTCCCGCGATCGTCTCTGATGGCTTGAGCGGTCGTTATCCGTCCACTGCGCGATTTCGTTATTTTGGTCTAACGCGGTGACGGCATGTGTCCACACATTGTCCACGAAAGCAGCTGAGATATCGTGGGACGTCAAGTGATCCCATATGACTGTACCGTGAAAATCTTCCGGACCGGTGACCTGCTCGTTCAGTATCGAACGGCTGATCAGCCCGGACACGGTGCTTCCGAGTATTCCCGACGGAATAAGCCAGTCTTCGCTCGACGCCGCAAGCCACGCGCGGCCACAGGGGTCAGCCAGAACCACCAGCTTTGGCGGCTGCGCAGAAAATGAATGGAAGCTCCGTTCCAGCTCGTTGGAGATGGCGCCTTTGCCGGTCCAGCCATCAACGAACAGCAGGCCTTCAATGGGCCGCCGCTCAATGATGTGGCGCATTGCATTGCAGTCAATTCCGCGGTCCCGGATGATCGAAATGCCAAAGTGTTCGACGTCATTTTTTAGGCGCGACAACGCACGCTTGAGGAGAACACCCAAGGGCACTCCGGCCCGAACGAGGCTCGCCAACGTGATCGGGCCTTTAATTTGATTTGAGATAGACCGCGCGAGGGCTGCCACCTCGCGTCCCATTCTCGCAGCGCCAGCTGACATCGCTTCATCAAATATCTCCATGTAGCCGGCTTCGGGCGCGCCTTCGAATGAAATTGTTTCCGAATAGTGGCGTAGACCGGACTGTATCGCCGCTTCCTTCGATGCGACGTCGATTGCCTCTAATTTTATCGGTTTCAAAAGAAACGTAACGTCCGAACTGCGATACGTGCCCGAAATGAATTTACTTTGCGTCGTCAACAAAGGTCCTCTCTTTCCTCCGCCGCGTATCGGAACCCTGGAGGCTTAGATGACTGCTGGCTTCAAACCCAGGATGGAGTATCAATGAAATACCAAGGTTAATGCTGTGGATTAATGTTAAACGATCGATAAAAGCGCTCACCTAGCAACTATTACTGTTGGATCTCTCAATGACGTCACAAGTGCATGACTTATCTGCTCTTTACATGTCTCGGAGCAAAGAAGGACCTTTGCGTAATCTGACGGATTGACATTGTACAGGTAATTTAACGAATGCCCTCCGTAATTGTCCTCAAACGCGAATTTCTTTACAATCGCGTGACCTACTGAAATCGGCGATCGTGTAACGGATGAGTAGTGGACGTCAGCTCCTTCCATCTCCAATTTTTCCGCAAGCAGGAACGGCTGCCAAATATGTTCTCCTGTACCAAGAACCAGCGTAGCGCCCGACGCTGCTGCCTGACCCTCCAGTTGCAGACGGTGGCGGGAGACGCCCAATCGCGCCCAGTCGATATCCTTGTCGGGCGAAATGACCTTGCGCCTTTTCGTATCAACTGTTGGCACTTCCGGCGCGTTGATGTTCAGACCGTTTGCATGCCAGCGATACCGCCCGGATAGGAGTGACGCGCGCTTCACATTGGTTGCTATCGTCTGCTCGATAGCGCCATCTGACCAATCCGTGAGGGTGACGAGTACCGCATTGCGAACGTTCGACCTGATGCTGGCAGGCAGAGCTGCGAACAGATTGCCAAATGTTTTTCCGGTCGACGCTTCATCGTCAATCAATACAAGTGTTCGGGCATTCTTGACCTTCGAGACCAGACCTGACACGAGCGGCCAGTGTAGGAGATGTCCCGTGGCGTGACTGTGCTCCTCCTGGAACTCACAGATTAGGGGCAAACCAAGTGCATGTCTGGTAGTGCAAATATAGACGGTGTCATCCCGGTCATTTTGTTCTGAGTATTGCTGGTGCACGCCCGCCCCCAGCCCGACAGCGGCTTCGGCCATTCCTATGAACAGGATTGGCCCTTCGAGATCGGGTGAAATTTGGTCGGCCAGAAATTTGTACGTCGTTCGCATCAGCGAAGGCCGCACGGGAATATGACGTCCAAGCACCTTGGAAACGAACATGAAAGACCGTTTGGGGTTAATGCGCTCGGCAAATCCAAATATTGCGTCGGGGGGCATTAGGCTGCGATCGATTTCAACCGATATGGTTCCTCGGGCGAGCTCGGCAGAACGGTATTTTTTAAGTGCAATGTCCAAAATGGCCACCCGATTCGTTAATGATTTGGGGCGTTGTCACGGTAACTTCTTGTGAGGAGGCGCTGAGGTCGACGCCGGTTCATGCACATAAGCTACAAACGCCACCGCTTTCGCGCCGCGATCATCACCCATGCTGTGTGGCTTGATTACCGGTTCCCTTTGAGCCTGCGCCTGGTCGAGGAAAGCTTCCGGAGCGCTGGATCGTCGTCTCCCATAGAGCGATCCGTCGGTGGGGAAGAAGTTCGGCCCCGAGTTTACGTTCGACCAACTGCGCAGGAAGCGGCCGAGCCCCAATGATGTTTGGCAGCTCGATCAGGACGGATATGTTCTCCAGGCCGCGCCTGCTCACCAGGCTGCTGAAGAAACAGGGCCTCGCACCAAAGCGCATGATCACCGACAAGCTGCGTTCCTATGGAGCGGCGAAACGGCAGGTCATGCCGGATGTCGAGCACCGCGCGCACAAGGGCCTCAACAACAGGGCCGAGAATTCCCACGTGCCGCTGCGAAAGCGGGAGCGGACGATGCACGGCTTCCGTTCGCCAGGAAGCCTGCAGCGCTTCGTCTCGATCTTCTCAGCCTTCCGCAATCTCTTCGTCCCAGCCCGCTCAAAACGCTCCGCATTTCAGATCCATATCCATCGCCTCCACGCTATGGCGGAATGGAAAGCTGTGATCCCAGCCCTCGCCTGATATGGCCGTCGGCGGTCCCTTCACGTCCAAACGCGAAAGTGTCGATTATCGTCTTTCGCCAGATCGCCGACGAATCGCTCCACCTCAGCTCGCGACATAGTTCCTGGCTCGGCACGCTACGCCTGCAGCTCTTCAGCCAAAATCTTCAGTTGCTCCGGGCAATTCAGTACTTCCGGGCCAGTTGCCATCGTCATCTCCTTTGGTTCGGGGCAAAAACCGTCACAACGGCTTCCCAAAGTGATGTGCAAGTGACGTGCCATCCTGAGGATGTAACTGCGCGCTGCTACTCAAGTTGGGCCGGCGCACCTTCGCGTCGCGCTCTTCCTTCCTTTTTGCTTGAGGGCTGCGCACGAAATGCAAAACGTTTGGCCTATGGTGCGTCTGTTCGATAGTCGACAGTTTGGCTCAATAGCAACAGTATTGTTTGCATGGATCGAGACACCATGTGGTCGGCACCGGTCGGTCGCCATCAGTACGACAAGCGAAATCACGGAGTGGCCCCGGCGCGCGCGCGTGCTGCCGCCAAGCCGCTTCGACGAGCATGCCGCGGGTATGTTCACGGCCCTGTTTAACCATGACCGTTCTCACAATCCGAACAGTTTTTTTCGCCCAGCGAATAGCATGTTACACGCCATTCTGGTTTTGCGCTCCGTTCGTTTGAAGCCTTTCGTCGACCGCGCTGTTCTACACTCACATTCCACTACAAAATTTGTCGATAACGGAGAAAGGCAGCCAGATAGATCGGTCCGACTGACTGGATGCGGCACAGAGCCTGTCGGCCCTCTGTCCGCAAGGACTATCACATAGGAGGGATCACACCCCAGCCACTGCACCTGCAACCGCATCTGCCGTGCTTAAATCGTCGTCGCGCCGCACGACGATTGAGGTTATCACTAGATAGTGGTCGGACAGATACTTGTCATGCGCCAGGGGGCCGGTTCATCGGCTAACGCCTCATCATGACGTCACCTCGGAGGACGAGAAAAGATTGTTGTGGCATGGGTACGAGCTACCTCGGTCGTTTGTTCGATCGAAAGCACTGTGTGTGGAGGAAGCTCTCCATCATGCAGTGCCAGGAGATGAGGGCCGACTTCCTTATCCGCGGCCGTGAGCCGATGCTTGAGGCGAAGAAAGTCCATCCAGGTTGGCGTGAGGAATGTCTCTGTGCAAAGTGAAGGCGTTTGAAGATTTCGCTGGAGCGTCCAATTCGTGCACCGGCACGGCTCTGAACGTGGCGCCTTGCCGCATATAGCCCAAAAAGGTCTCGAGGTTACTCTGATATGGAGTAATCAACCTTTACAGCGATAGGGTCGCTCCGGGGCTTCCGTTCAAGTGCCGGTCCGGGAGCGCGAAAATTTCGCGGCCTGTCAGCGGCGGCCGAAGGCCAAGACCTCGGCGGTGTAGGTCTCCACCACCAGGCTGAAGGGCTGGTTCGCTCCGGTATAGAGGATGGCCCGGTGCCGCAGCACCTCGTGGGGAATGGCCAGCGCTCCTTTCCCCGCCGCCGGCAGCGGCGCGTCCATCTCCCACCCCTTGGGCAGCGGCGACCACAGCAGCTCGGCGCTAATGGTTTGGCGGCGGAAGTGCAGCGGCTGGACCACCTTCCCGAAGGGCTGATCGGTGGTGTCGAGCACCTGGTTCATCTGGGGTGTGAGTCGCGACGGGACGTACCAGTTATCGGCCTCGGAGAGCACGAGCTCGCCACAGGCGAGCTGCACGCGGCGGTAGTGCACGGGTTCGCCAGCGCTGATCCCCAATGCCTGGCGGGCATTATCCGGCAGCAGTTTGTCGTCGCCCTTCACGCGATGGGCGACAATCTTCGCCTCCGGCGCCAGCCCGTGCTCACCACACCACCGTTCCAGCGTAAGCGTGGCGCTGGGGTGGCTGAGCAGGTCGGCGTTGAGCGTTTCCAGCAGGGCGAGGGCCTGGGTGCGGGAGGCGGTGTCGTTGGTGAAGAGGGTGCGGGCCTCGGAGGGTGACGAGACGATCACCATCATGGCGAGGGAGGCTACTGCGATGAAATTTCGAGTACCCATGGTGCGACATCCTTTGCGTTGCGTTACGAGGGGCGTTTGCAGGAATGCACCCTGTACGCGATTGAAAACATGGCGGCGCAGACACAACCACGAAACGCACCCTGTGCGCGACCGCAGGCTGCGCACTGGAGAACGAATTTCGGTTGCCGAAATTAGACCGCGACCTTCTTGCGGGTCCGCTTCGCCGGCACTGGCGTTTCCGGCTCCTTCGGCTTGCGGCCGAGCCCCATCGTCTTGGCCAAGGCCGAGCGCGCCGCGGCGTAATTCGGCGCGACCATGGGATAATCCGCCGGCAGGCCCCATTTGGCGCGATATTCATTCGGCGTCAGCCCGTAGTGGGTGGACAGATGGCGCTTTAGCGATTTGAATTTCTTCCCGTCCTCAAGGGAGATGATGTAATCCGGTGTCACCGACTTCTTGATCGGGACTGCAGGCTGAAGGACCACCCGCTCTTCTGCCGAGACGCTTCCGGCCGTGCCTTTCAGAGCCGCATGCACTTGGCCGATCAGAGCAGGGAGATCCCCCACCGGAACCGGATTGTTGGAGACATAGGCTGAGACAACATCGGCGGTGAGCTCGATGAGTGTGTCGATGTTTTTGTCGGCTTCGTCTGTCATGAAACTCTCCGAGCGGCTTGAAACATAGTCGGCGAAGCATTGCTTCATAGTGGGGCTTGCCGCTGAACGCAAATACAGCGTTAGCAGGGCTGTCGCGATGCTCGTCGAGCACTGAGATCTATGCGACGTATCATGCCCTCGTGCACGTTCATCCGCTCGCTTTTGGCTATCCCCCGACCAAGTCGAGTTCAGCTGTGCTTCCCAATCCCCTGCTTGTGAATTTTCCACGAAGAGCCGAAGATATTTTCGCGCCATCGAAAGCGCAACTATCGCGATGTCGATTTTGGCAATTCGGTACCCAAGCAGCTCGACACCTGCATTTTTCGATATAGGGTGCAGCCAGCTGCTAAGCGCGTTTCGGCCATAAGCTTGGGCCGAACTTCGTCGATCTTCTTAATGCGAAATTGATGGCCGAGCAGTCCCCCGGAAATCGATGTCCAGCCGTACGGTCTTGAGCTTTTTGCAATTCATCCCTAACCTGGAGTTGCATCGCCAAAAGGAGCGCTTATCTCTTCGAGCGGGCGCTTGCGACCATAATCGGAATGTCTTCTTAAGGACGATTTTCCCCTCGGCTCGGGTAGCCCGTCGAAGCGAAATCTTCCACCGGCCGCGCCGACATCGCTATCCAGTATCGTGGCGCCGGGATCATCCCCGCGACCGACCTCGACTACCCCTTGCGTCTATGTTGAACGTAAACTATGTTATGTTCAACGCAGGAGGCTGGCATGGGCGCTCAAATCCATACTACAACAGACAGCGAAGCAACGGTCGCACTGACCCGCAACAAGCTCGTCCTCGAACAAGCGAGGGCCGTTGGTCTCCTTGGCTCCGCTAAGAATACGCGTCTGTCGGGGCGCGTACCGTCAGAGCTGATCGACGCGGCCAAGAAGCGCGCCCACGTCACGTCGGACACCGAGTTGTTGGAACTTGCTCTGTCGCGGCTGGCGCTGGAGGATGACTTCGGGGCTGGCCTCGTCAAGCGCAAAGGCAGCATTCCCTCGGATATCGATCTTGGGATTTGATCTCGCCGATACCCTTAGATCATTCAAACCGCTGAAACGTCTGGGGACACTCGTGCGTCGGGCCGATGACGATCTGCCATGGGTCGACGACGAGCCTATTATTGGCCGTCCATTGTTTTTGGATACGACCGTGTATCTGGATGTCCTCCAAGGCCGATCACCGGCAGAGGTGGATAGGCTTCTGACGTATAGGCTATGTCATCATTCGGCTGTGTGCCTTTCCGAGCTGACATACGCATTCGGCCGATTGGATCCAAAGCACACGTCAACGAAGATCGCACTGGAAACGATCCGGGCGACGGTCGCGGATATACCCGAGCACCGACTTCACGCTCCCGACACTGCCATCTGGGGGCAATCCGGCATCCTCGCCGGCCTGCTTTTCCGAATGAGCAATTTGCCAAAAGGCGAAGGTCACGAACGCAAGTTCGTCAACGACGCTCTGGTTTGCCTGCAGGCGCGGCAGCTGGGTGCGAGTGTGCTCACGGGAAACATTCGGGACTTCGACTTTCTTTCCCAACTTGTACCGACGGGACGAATTGTCCTGTATCGAAAACTAGAAGCCTCGTGATTCGCATGAGTTCGGCGGTCTCAGAGTACCGTGTGATCTTCCGCCAAAATTCGGACCAGCTCCTATACTGCGGGTAAACCTTTTGCCGCATCAATGGCCGCTGAGTATGAAAGCCTCGACTGCGACGCTGGCGTTTTGCTGAGTCTGACGGTTTAACAAGAAGCCATTCTGCATATCTATTGCGAGTATATGGGAGCGTAAATGTCTGGAAAATTATTCTTTATCGAGGGTCCGGACGGAGTTGGCAAAGCGACGACGATCGATCTCTTGAAGGACGCCTTAGTGCAACGATCTGGCCGCTTTGAATTCTTGAGCTTTCCGGGGAAAGCTGAAGGCACCCTGGCGCAGTCGTTTATCGTATTCACCACGACCCGGCGGCATTTAGAATAGCGAGGGCTGCTCGCTGGGCCGTGACTCTAACAATGAACCGGGCTCGATGTTCACGCTCTGTGCTTCGAAAGTCGCATAAAAGGCCAGTGCGGAACGCACTAAGCAGCAAGAGGAGAAGGGCATCGCCCCATGAAAAAGCGCCGGCTTGGCGGAATTTGCCGTGTCGCAGCGCAACGAGGGGCTATTGGGTTCCGGAAATATTCGCGCCGACCGCATTTTTTCCGACCAAGTTTAGACCAGCAAAAAGGGCGGCATCGCTGCCGCCCTTCGAGTTGTTGAGATGCGTGGACCTTAGAAATCCATACCACCCATGCCGCCCATGCCGCCGCCGCCCATGCCGCCAGGCATGCCGCCGCCAGCCGACTCCTTCTTCGGAGCCTCGGCGATCATGGCTTCGGTGGTGACCAGCAGGCCGGCGACCGAGGCCGCGTCCTGGAGCGCCGTGCGCACGACCTTGACCGGGTCGACGATGCCCATGGCGATCATGTCGCCATATTCGCCGGTCTGGGCGTTGTAGCCGAAGGTCGCGCCCTTGTTCTCGAGGATCTTGCCGGCAACGATCGATGCTTCCGCACCGGCGTTGGCCGCGATCTGGCGAGCCGGAGCCTGCAGCGCGCGACGCACGATGCTGATGCCCGCGGTCTGGTCGGAATTGGCGCCGGTGACGGTGATGGCCAGCGAAGCGCGCAGGAGTGCGACGCCGCCGCCGGGAACAATGCCTTCTTCCACGGCCGCACGGGTCGCGTTGAGGGCGTCATCGACGCGGTCCTTCTTTTCCTTGACCTCGACCTCGGTCGCACCGCCGACGCGGATCACCGCAACGCCGCCCGCCAGCTTGGCCAGACGCTCCTGCAGCTTCTCCTTGTCGTAGTCCGAGGTGGTCTCCTCGATCTGCTGCTTGATCTGGGCGACGCGGCCCTGGATCTCGGCCTTCTTGCCGGCGCCGTCGACGATCGTGGTGTTCTCCTTGGAGATCGACACCTTCTTGGCGCGGCCGAGCATGTTGAGGCCGACGTTCTCGAGCTTGATGCCGAGGTCTTCCGAGATGACCTGGCCACCGGTGAGGATGGCGATGTCTTCCAGCATGGCCTTGCGGCGATCACCGAAGCCCGGCGCCTTGACGGCGGCGATCTTCAGGCCGCCACGCAGCTTGTTGACGACCAGCGTGGCCAGGGCCTCGCCTTCGACGTCTTCCGAGATGATGAGCAGCGGCTTGGAGGTCTGCACGACGGCCTCGAGGACCGGCAGCATGGCCTGCAGGTTGGAGAGCTTCTTCTCGTGGAGCAGGATGTAGGCGTCCTCGAGATCGGCAACCATCTTGTCGGCGTTGGTGACGAAGTAGGGCGACAGGTAGCCGCGGTCGAACTGCATGCCTTCGACGACTTCGAGTTCGGTCTCGGCGGTCTTGGCTTCCTCGACCGTGATGACGCCCTCGTTGCCGACCTTCTGCATCGCTTCCGCGATCATCTTGCCGACCGACTCGTCGCCATTGCCGGCGATGGTGCCGACCTGGGCAACCTCTTCCGAGGTCTTGATCTTCTTGGCATTCTTGATCAGCGTCGCGACGACGTCGGTGACGGCGAGGTCGATGCCGCGCTTCAGGTCCATCGGGTTCATGCCGGCGGCAACCGCCTTGTGGCCTTCCTGGACGATCGACTGCGCCAGAACCGTCGCGGTCGTGGTGCCATCGCCGGCGATGTCGTTGGTCTTCGAAGCGACCTCGCGGACCATCTGCGCGCCCATGTTCTCGAACTTGTCCTCAAGCTCGATTTCCTTGGCGACGGTGACGCCGTCCTTGGTGATGCGCGGGGCGCCGAACGACTTGTCGATGACGACGTTGCGGCCCTTGGGGCCGAGCGTGACCTTCACCGCGTCGGCGAGGATGTTGACGCCGCGCAGCATGCGCTCACGGGCATCACGGGAGAATTTTACGTCTTTGGCAGCCATTTTTTACTCCTGGGCATTTCGCCCGAAATTCAGATTGGATGGTGCGGATGAAAGGCGGCGGCGTGTCAGCCGATGATGCCCATGATGTCGGATTCCTTCATGATCAGAAGGTCTTCGCCATTGAGCTTGACTTCGGTGCCCGACCACTTGCCGAACAGGATGCGGTCGCCGGCCTTGACGTCCAGCGGTACGAGCTTGCCGGCTTCGTCGCGGGCGCCGGAACCGACGGCGATGATCTCGCCTTCCTGCGGCTTTTCCTTCGCCGTATCCGGGATGATGATCCCGCCGGCGGTCTTGGATTCGGATTCAACCCGGCGAACGACCACGCGGTCATGAAGCGGCCGGAAATTCGACTTTGCCATTTTTGGATATCCCTGGTGCGGATGTTGAACGGTTCTCCTGTGCCGGAGAGTGGTTAGCACTCACCAGAAGCGAGTGCTAACGTGGCGGTGAGATAGGCCCTCGGTTGGTACTAGTCAAGACGGAAGAGGGGACGGGCGAAGAGCAAAAGACTTTGGAATCGGCGCTGAAGCACCGGCCCCCTTTTACGTGAGGAGAAAGCTCTTTCTGCACTTTGCTGCCAGTCGCAAGTCCTCATCGGCTCAAAACATCTCCGCCAGAGGCGCCTGCCTAGCGTAGCCAGTCTTGACCGACACCGAACCGCGGCCGCCTCTCATCACGCAATCTCTTTTCTCATTTCTCCGATTTCACAAATTATGGTTTGTCCCTTCCGTTCCTGGACCGAAGCCAGGCGCCGGTCCGTCGCGGACGCGACAAACCCGACAACAGCGAGTCAACGGAAGCGTACGTCGGGAGAGCGGCAACGAGTAGATGGTGCAAGTCCAGAATAGAGAGCAGGATTCCTCACAGACCGCGTTCGTCCAGGCCAGATCTCGCCGCCTCATCGTGCGCGGTCAAGCGCCGGACAAACGGAGCCACCTGACTGCCGAAGAGCGCAACGTCTTCGGCGTCATCCAACCCGTGGACCAAATCCCGCGATACCCAGTTTGCTGTAGCCGCGCAGGGCGAGCGCGATCTGTTCATTGCGGAAGCTTTCTCTGTAATCTGCCAGCCCGGTTGCCACTCCATCGCCGGCGACCGGAACAAGACAACGCTTCGAAAAGCATCTGAGTATTGAATTGTTCGACTTTTCAAGTCTGGCACCGGACTTGCTTCGCCTTCGCACATCCGCGGCCAACAGATGCCGCCGCCTGTGGAGGAAGGCCTGATGCAAGAAACATTCTACGCGGTCATGCGCCGGCAGGGGATCACCCGCCGAAGTTTCCTGAAATTCTGCAGCCTGACGGCGGCTTCCCTCGGCCTTGGACCGGCCCTCGCGCCGAAAATAGCTTACGCGATGGAGTCCAAGCCGCGCATTCCGGTGCTGTGGCTGCACGGGCTGGAATGCACCTGCTGCTCCGAAAGCTTCATCCGCTCGGCGCACCCGCTCGCCAAGGACGTCGTGCTGTCGATGCTTTCACTCGATTATGACGACACGCTCATGGCGGCCGCCGGCCACCAGGCCGAGGCGATCGTCGACGAGGTCGTCGAACAGTACAAGGGCAACTACATCCTCGCGGTCGAAGGCAATCCGCCGCTCAACGAGGACGGCATGTTCTGCATCATCGGCGGCAAGCCCTTCGTCGACCAGCTCAAGCATGCCGCCTCCAACGCCAAGGCGATCATCTCCTGGGGCTCCTGCGCCTCCTGGGGCTGCGTGCAGGCCGCGCGGCCGAACCCGACGCGGGCCACGCCCGTCCATAAGGTTCCCGGCCTGCCGGACAAGCCGATCATCAAGGTGCCCGGTTGCCCGCCGATCGCAGAAGTGATGACGGCCGTCATCACTTATATCCTGACCTTCGAGAAATTCCCCGAACTCGACCGGCAAGGCCGGCCGAAGATGTTCTACAGCCAGCGCATCCACGACAAATGCTATCGTCGCCCGCATTTCGACGCCGGCCAGTTCGTCGAGTCCTTCGATGACGAGGGCGCGCGCAAGGGCTATTGCCTCTACAAGGTCGGCTGCAAGGGACCGACCACCTACAATGCTTGCTCGACCGTGGGTTGGAACGGCGGCCTCTCCTTCCCCATCCAGGCCGGCCATCCCTGCATCGGCTGCTCCGAGGACGGCTTCTGGGACAAGGGCGATTTCTACAGCCGCCTGACCCGCGTCCACGGCTTCGGCATCGAGGCCGATGCCGACAGGATCGGCACGATGGCCGCGACCGTGGTCGGCGCCGCCGCGGCCGCGCATGCGGCGGCGAGCGTGGTCAAGCGGATGCGGCAAAAGGGAGGCAACAACTGATGGGCATCCAGACGCCGAACGGCTTCAATCTCGACACCTCCGGCCAGCGCGTCGTCGTCGATCCGGTCACGCGGATCGAAGGCCACATGCGCTGCGAGGTGAACATCGACGAGAACAACATCATCCGCAACGCGGTCTCGACCGGCACCATGTGGCGCGGGCTCGAGGTCATCCTCAAGGGCCGCGACCCGCGCGACGCCTGGGCCTTCACCCAGCGCATTTGCGGGGTATGCACCGGCACGCACGCGCTCACCTCGGTGCGTGCGGTCGAGGACGCGCTGGGCATCATAATCCCGGAGAACGCCAATTCGATCCGCAACATCATGCAGCTCTCGCTGCAGGTGCACGACCATCTGGTTCACTTCTACCACCTGCACGCGCTCGACTGGGTCAACCCGGTCAACGCATTGAGAGCCGACCCGAAGGCGACGTCGGAGCTGCAGCAGGCGGTTTCGCCGAGCCACCCGATGTCCTCGCCGGGCTATTTCCGTGACATTCAGAACCGGCTGAAGAAGTTCGTGGAGAGCGGCCAACTCGGGCCATTCAAGAACGGTTACTGGACCAACCCGGCCTATCTGCTGCCGCCGGAAGCCGACCTGATGGCGGTGACGCACTATCTAGAAGCGCTTGACTTCCAGAAGGAGATCATGACCACGCGCACGATCTTCGGCGGCAAGGACATCCATCCTAACTGGCTGGTGGGGGGCGTGCCCTGTGCGATCAACATCGACGGTGAGATGGCGGCCGGCGCGCCGATCAACATGGAGCGGCTGAACCACGTCCGCAGCGTCATCGAGCGCACCATCGCCTTCGTCGACAATGTCTACATCCCCGACATCATCGCGATCGGCAATCTCTACAAGGCCTGGCTCTACGGTGGCGGGCTGTCGGGCAAGAGCGTGCTCGCCTATGGCGATATCCCCGACAAGGCCAACGACTATTCTGCCGCTAACCTGATGATGCCGCAGGGTGCCATCATCAACGGCAATCTCAAGGAGGTGCTGCCGGTCGACGTACGCGATCCCGAGCAGATCCAGGAATTCGTGCCGCACTCCTGGTATAAGTATCCGGACGAGGCCAAGGGCCTGCACCCCTGGGACGGCATCACCGAGCCGCATTACGAACTGGGGCCCAATGCCAAGGGCACACGCACCAACATCATCGAGCTGGACGAGTCGGCAAAATATTCCTGGATCAAGGCACCGCGATGGCGCGGCCACGCCATGGAGGTCGGCCCGCTCGCCCGCTATGTCGTCGGCTATGCCCAGGGCCACGAGGAAATCAAGGAACAAGTCGATTCCACGCTGCGCGTGCTCGGCGCGCCGCTCAACGCGCTCTTTTCCACGCTCGGCCGCACCGCTGCGCGCGCTCTAGAAGCGCAGTGGGCGGCCCGCAAGCAGGCCTACTTCTTGGACAAGCTGATCGCCAACATCAAGGCCGGCGACTCCTCCACGGCCGACACCGAGAAGTGGGACCCGAAGACCTGGCCGGCCGAGATCAAGGGCGTCGGCTTCACCGAGGCGCCGCGTGGCGCGCTGGGTCACTGGATTCGGATCAAGAACGGCCGCATTGAGAACTACCAGTGCGTCGTGCCGACTACCTGGAACGGCTCTCCCCGCGACAATGCCGGCAATATCGGCGCCTTCGAGGCCTCGTTGATGGACACCAAGGTCGAGCGCGCCGAGGAGCCGGTCGAAATCCTGCGGACCATACACAGCTTCGATCCGTGCCTTGCCTGCTCAACCCACGTGATGGGGCCGGACGGCCGGGAACTGGCCAATGTCAAAGTGCGGTAGGAAGGGATTTTCGATGAGACGCACTGTCGTGAAACTCGGCGCAGCAGCATCGCTCGCCGCCCTTGCCGGCAAGGCCCGTGCCCATGTTGGCGCAGGCTATGCGGACGGCGTTGCCCCGGGCCTCGCGCATCCGCTGCTCGGTCTCGACCACCTGCTCGCCATGGCGGCGGTCGGGGTCTGGTCGGCGGTCGCCATGCTGTTGCGGGCCTGGACCGCGCCGGCCGCTTTCCTCGCTGCCATGAGCGGCGGAGCCGCGCTCGCCTTTGTCGGCGTCGCACTGCCAGCGATGGAAGGCATGGTCGCGCTGTCGGTGCTGGCGCTCGGGCTGATGATCGTTTTCCGTGCAGGTTTGCCGGGCATCGCCGGCATAGGCCTTGCCGGGCTGTTCGCGCTGTTCCACGGCCATGCGCACGCCAGCGAGGCCGCAGGAGCAACATTTGCCGATGTCGGCGGTTTCACGCTGTCGACCGCAGCATTCCACCTCTTTGGCGTCGGCCTTTCGCTCTGGCTGCGAACCGGCCTCGGCATGCTGGTCGCCGGCTCGGGTGCCGCGCTCGTCTTCGGCGGATAGGAGGCGACCGTGAACCATACATCTCACAGCAAAGAGGCGGTCTATGTCTACGAGGCGCCGCTGCGCCTCTGGCACTGGGTCAACGCCGTCGCGATCGTTGCGCTGGCCGGAACCGGCTACCTCATCGGTTCGCCGCCGCCATCGGTCGGCGGCGAAGCCAGCGCCAGCTTCGTCTTCGGCTGGATACGATACCTGCATTTCGCGGCCGGCTATGTCCTGATTGCTGGCTTCGCCTTCCGCATCTACTGGGCCTTCGCCGGCAACGAGCATGCGCGGCAGATATTCCTGCCGCCTGTCTGGCGCGGCCGCTTCTGGCGGGAAGTCTGGCATGAGGTGCTCTGGTATGCCCTGCTGGTCAGGGAGCCGATTAAGTATTCGGGGCACAACCCGCTCGCCACGATCGCCATGCACATCCTGTTCGTCTGGTTCACCATCTTCATGATCGTGACCGGTCTTGCACTCTACGGCGAAGGGACCGGAATGGGTTCCTGGAAGCACACGCTGTTCTCGAGCCGGGTGATCCCACTGTTCGGTCAGAGCCAGGACGTCCACACCTGGCACCATCTCGGCATGTGGGTGATCATCTGCTTCGTCATCATCCACATCTATGTCGCGGTGCGCGAGGACATCATGTCGAGACAGACGATCATTTCCTCGATGTTCTCAGGCTGGCGGACTTTTCGGGGCAACGGTACCCCGCGTGATTCCGACTAGGACTTTCGTGACCTCGCCTGCTGGCGCGGGCGTTTGCCCCGCGCCGGCTTTTTTTCTTCAAGAGGGGTTGCCTTCAAGTCGACGCACACTTCGTCTCGGCTTCGCCTCGACAGCTCTCCCCCTTCATGCGTCCGTTCGACGGGGGAGAGGAAGTGCCAACCGCAACGCCCGGCGCCCTTCCTCTGTCCCTTTCAGGGGCAAAGATGCGGAACGAGGCGGAGTGGGGTGGGCGAGTGAACGCAAACTTTTCATCGGCCTGGAATTTCGGTTCAGTCCGGCCGATGCCGCACCCGTCAATGGAAGGATACTTTCCGTCTGTGCGGTAAAATCGCAATCGCGCTTTCCGCGTCGTTGCTATTCGGAGATCACCCCTTATTTCGCTACCATTTGCCGGCCCCCCCCCAATTGGCCCGCCTCTTGCTGCCGGAAAGAAAAAGGTACGGAGGAGGCTTCCCAATGAACGGTGCGCCGCGGGTGCTCGTGCTCGGCATCGGAAATCTGCTATGGGCCGATGAGGGCTTCGGCGTCCGCGTGGTGGAGGAGTTCCACCGGCTCTGCGAAACGGCGGACAACGTCCGGGCCATGGATGGCGGCACGCAGGGCATCTACCTCGTCCAACATATCCGCGAGGTCGACATCCTCGTCGTGTTCGACGCGGTCGACTACGGCCTGGCGCCCGGCACGCTGAAGCTCGTCGAAGGCGGCGAGGTGCCGGCCTTCCTCGGTGTGAAGAAGATTTCGCTCCACCAGACTGGCTTTCAGGAAGTTCTCGCCATGGCCGAGATGATGGGTGACTATCCCGCCCATCTCCTTCTCGTCGGCGTGCAACCGGTCGAGCTGGACGACTACGGCGGCAGTCTCCGGCCCGCTGTGAAGGCTCAGATCGAGCCCGCAATCGAGATCGCCATCGAGTGGCTCGCCCGGCACGGCGCGACGATCGCCAAGCGCACCGAACCGCTGGCCGAAGAAGAGACGCTCGCCTCGCGCGAAATGCGCATCGGCATCTACGAGAGCGGTCGACCCCGGCCGGAAGAGGCTTGTCGTCACGGCGACGCGCGGCTTCTCGCGAATAGTGCCTTCGCTGGCCCGGCGAATTTCGAGCGCGAGGTCGATGCGCTTTTGCAATCGTCCGGAGGGCAGGGCTGATGTGTGTCGGCGTTCCCTTCCAGGTGGTTGAATGCAGCGGCGGCATTGCCCTGTGCACCGGTCGCAGCGGCACGCGGCGCCTCGATATGACGTTGGTGGGCGACCAGTCGGCGGGTACGTGGATACTAGCCTTCCTCGACACCGCGCGCGAGACTGTCACAGCCGAGACGGCGCGTCTGATCGCCGACGCCATCGAAGCGACGGAGCGTGCGCTCGCCGGCGACACCGACCTCGACCACCTCTTCGCCGACCTGGTCGGCCGCGAGCCGCAACTGCCGGAGCATCTGCGGCCAGCGCAAGCCCTTTCACCGCAAGGCACGGAGGACGCCTGAGCCCATGTTTTCACCCATTCTCACCATGATGAGGGAGCGCCACCGCATCCCGGTGGTTGAAGAGGCGAACATCGACGCGTTCGCCGAGGCCCACGACTTCACCGCGCTGTTTTTTCCCGGTGACTGGCTGCGGCTCGCCGAGAGCAACGATGTGGCGGTGATCCTGCCGGAACTGGTGCAGGCAACCCAGGGCGTGTTCAAGCCGGCCGTGGTATCGCGCGAGTCCGAGCGCAAGCTGCAAAGCCGCTATCGCTTCAATGCCTTTCCGGCGCTCGTCTTCCTGAGGAACGGCGAATATCTCGGCGCCATAAAGCGCGTGCTCGACTGGGAAGACTACCTCACCGAGATCGCCGGCATGCTGACGCGCGAGCCGAGCGCGCCGCCGCCTTTCGAGCTTCCCGAACCCTGCGCGACGAATGACCGTCGCGACCATGATCATTTCCACTGAGCGAAAGCGGCCGGGGAGGGCGCGCCATGGCAGCATCACTATTCGGCGGCATCGGGCCGGGTTCACAGCCAGGCGAAGAGGACGGCGGCGACTTGCAGTATATGGAAATGCCGAAGGGCATGGCGACCTCTGCGACACCCGTGTTGCCGGAGAAGGAAAATGTCGCCGGCCTCGAAGCTGCTTTGGTGGTGCTCTCCGCGCTGGCCGAAAGCCTCGGCCGGTCCTCGCCGGATTGCGAAAACGCGGTGCATGATCTTTCCGGCCTCGACCGCGCCAATCGTGCGCTGATCGACCAGGCGCTGGGCGAGGGCGAGGTCTCGATCATCTGCGGTGAGGACCTGCAGGCTCAGGAGTCGTTGCTCACCGGTATCTGGCGCGTGCGCCAGACCGGACCGGATGGCAGGCTCGTGCGCGATTTCGTCGAGGTCGGCGCCTTTCCCTCGGCCGTGCTGGAGAGGGCCTTCGCCGGCTGCCGCAATAGGCTCGCTGCGCCGACGACCTATCCGATGGGCGTCTTCAACGCGCCGCCGCTGATTTCGGAGCTCAATGACCGCATCCCGCTCGTCGGGCCCGGCGTCGGGCCGCACGTCATAAACCTGTCGCTGCTGCCGCACACTGAAGAGGACCTGACCTTCTTCGACGGCCTGCTTGGCCAGGGGCCGGTGGTCGTGCTGTCGCGTGGCTACGGCAATTGCCGCGTGACCTCGACGGCGACGCGCTGCGTCTGGTGGGTGCGCTTCTTCAATTCGACCGACGATCTCATCCTCAACACGATCGAGGTCACGGCCTTGCCGGAGGTGGTCCGCGCCGCGCCCGAGGATATTGCCGACAGCCGCCAGCGGCTCCTCGAAATCCTGGAGGTCTACCAGTGAACGACTCCTTCTTTGCCGGTTCCTATGGCGGCGACAATGCCAAGATCGACCCGATGTCGCGGCTCGAATGCAGGATTTGCTGGCATGTCTACGACCCGGCCGAGGGCGACGACTACTGGCAGATCTCGCCCGGCACGCCCTTCGCCGAACTGCCGGCGCACTGGAGCTGCCCTACCTGCGACGGCTCCAAGCAGGGCTTCATGGTCGTGAGCGATTGACATGGATCATTCGCAAGCCGTCGCTGCCCGTCTAGAGTTCGTGTTTCAGCGGATCGAACGGACGGCCATGGCAGAAATTCCGATCCTCAACCCGGCGCTTTGCGTCAGCGCGGTGGGCGTGCGGCAGTGGCAGGGCGAATGGCTCGCGGTTCTCGTCACGCCCTGGTTCATGAACCTCGTGCTTCTACCTTCTGGCGACGGGCAAGCGCGCCCGCGCGTGCGTACGGGCACGAAGGAGCACGTTTCATTCCCGGCGGGCCGGTTCGAGTTCATCCAGGCCTATGAAGAGGAGCTCGGCTGCTACCGCATGTGTTCGCTGTTCTCGCCAATGTTCGAATTCGCCGACCAGGAGAGTGCGCAAGAGGCAGGGCGGCAGGTGCTTGCGGAACTGTTCAATCGCGAGGCGAAAGAAGACGAAGATGAAGACGGCGACATGGTCTGTGTCTGGGAAGGCCGCCTACCCGAGGAAGAGGCAAGCGCGTTGGACGAGGTTGAGACAGCCGGAACACCCCCGAGCTCTCAGCCGGCGGGATTGACCCGCCGCTGGCTGTTCGGTTTGGGCGACAAGGAGGAGACCGCCGCATGAGCGTTGATGGCCGCGTCTCCATCGATCTCGTCTGCGATGGCGGTCGCGTTGTGGAAGCCATCGTTATGCCGCCGCGCCCGGTTGCGCTTGGCCCGATCGTGCGAGCCCGACCGGCGAGGGAGGTCGTCTCGGCGATCGGCTCGCTGTTCAGTGTCTGTGGTATTGCGCAGTCGGCGGCGAGCGTCGAGGCAGCCGAGGCGGCCCTGGAGATTGGGACAGCCCAGCGCACGAAACAAGCGCGGCGGCTTCTTGTGCTTGCCGAGACGTTGCGCGAGCACCTGCTGCGCATTGGCTTGGATACTGCCAGTCTCGCGAGCGAGCCTGCGGACGGTAAAATCCTGCGCCGGGCTATGGGCCTGCCGCAGCGCCTCAAGCAGGCGCTTTTTCCAGGCGGCGATGCGTTCGTTCCCGGCATATGCGTGGGAATGCCGGGCGCGGAAGCCGCCGAAACGGCCGCCGAAGCGGGCTATCTGACGCAGTCCGTGGTCTACGAAGGCGAAAAGCCGCTTGGCGAGATGGATCGCGATGCCTTCGCGGAGTGGGCTATGGAACGCAGCACGGTTGCGGCCCGCCTCATCGCGCCGGTCTTGGCAAGGGGCTGGGCCATGATAGGCCACCCCGAAACGACAAATGGGGGACACGGGCATTTGCTGAAGGAAGCGTCGGCCGACACGAGTTGCCTCGCCAGGCAGGCTGGTGCGCCGCTCGTTCGCGCTTTCCTTTCCGAAAACGGTGGAGCCGGGCTGGCCGCACGGCTGGCCGCCCGCTTGGTCGAGGCATCGAAGCTGCCGGGGCAGATCGCCGGAGGGCTCGCGGCCCTGCGGGATGTCGCGGACGGGTCCGAAGTGCTTACGTGCGAAATCTTTCGCGACGAGAATGGGGGCCGCGTTGCTACTGCCTTCGCCGAGGCAGCACGCGGCCGGCTGGAACATCGGATTGTTTTGAACGAAGGCCGTATCGCCGACTACGCCATCACGGCTCCGACCAGCATTCATTTCGCCGAGAGCGGCATTGCCGCGCGCTCGCTTTCGGCGCTCGCTGCATCCCGGCGTGAAGATTTGGCGCTCCAGGCCGATCTCCTGGTCCGGGCCATCGACCCCTGCGTCGGCTACGATGTGAGGTTCCGCTGATGCACGAGATGGCGATATGCGAGAGCATCCGTGGCATCCTCGAGGAAGAGGCCGCCAGGCAGGATTTTCGGAAGGTGGGCCGCGTCTGCCTGCAAATCGGGCGGCTATCCGATGTCGAGGTCGAGGCGCTGAAGTTCGGCTTCGATGTCGTCATGCGTGGCTCTCTGGCGGAAGACGCAAGGCTGGAAATCGTCGAGACGGAAGGCAGGGCCTGGTGCATGCCTTGCGGCCAGAGCGTGCCGATCGCGGCACGCTTCGATCCATGCCCCGACTGCGGAAGCCATCAGCTGCAGGTGACCGGCGGCAAGGAAATGAAGATCAGGGAATTGGAGGTGAGCTGATGTGCACTGTTTGCGGATGTGGCGAGGGCGAGGTCCGGATCGAGGGCAAGGCGCATGGCCACCACCATCATCATCACGGCAACGAAGGCCGTGATCACCACCACGATCATGGCCACCACGATCATGATCGCGGCCCCCATCATCATCACGATCATGTGCACGATTGTGGCTCGGGCCCGGCTGGCGACCATGCGCCGGGCATGAGCCAGGCGCGGATGGTCAAGCTGGAAAAGGATATCCTTTCCAAGAACAACGAGTATGCCGATGCGAACAGAAAAATGTTCGCCGAGCGCGGCGTGCTTGCGCTCAACCTCGTCTCCAGCCCCGGCTCTGGCAAAACGACGTTGCTTTGCCGCACGATCGACGCACTGAGGGGCAAGTTGCCGATTGCCGTAATTGAGGGCGACCAGCAGACTTCCAACGATGCCGACCGCATCCGCGCCACCGGTGCGCGCGCGATCCAGGTCAACACCGGCAAGGGCTGCCACCTCGACGCGCATATGGTCGGCCATGCCGCAGATCACCTCGACCTTGCCGAAGGAGGCCTTCTCCTCGTCGAAAACGTGGGAAACCTCGTCTGTCCGGCGGGCTTCGATCTCGGCGAGGCGCACAAGGTGGTGGTGCTCTCAGTCACCGAGGGCGAGGACAAGCCTTTGAAATATCCCGACATGTTCGCCGCGGCCGATCTCATGCTCCTCAACAAGACCGACCTGTTGCCGCATCTCGACTTTGACGTGGAGGCCTGCATCGCCAACGCGCGAAAGGTGAACCCGCGGATCAAGGTGCTGAGGGTTTCCGCCCGAACGGGCGAGGGGATGTGGGACTGGACAGCCTGGATCGGGGCGGCCCGCGCCATGGCGCTAGCCGGCCATCCGCTGGCGGCCGAGCTCAAGGGCGCAGCCTGATGTGCCTGGCCATTCCCGCCCGCATCGTTGAACTGCTCGATGACGACATGGCCGTGGTCGCGTTCGACACGGTCAGGAAGCGCATCTCATTGGCCTTGGTGGCAGACGTTTCGCTTGACGATTTCGTGCTCGTCCATGTCGGTTATGCGCTCCACAAGGTGAGCCCCGAGGAGGCCGAACGCACGCTGCAGCTAATGGCCGAAGCGGGCGTGCTGGAGGAGGAGATTTCGGCGTGAAATATGTCGATGAATATCGCGACCACGAGCTTGCGAAGACCATCGCCGGCGCCATCGCGACTGAGGCTGATCCGGAAAAGAGCTATCATTTCATGGAGTTCTGCGGTGGGCACACGCATGCGATCTTTCGCTACGGCGTGCAGGACCTGATACCGCAGAACGTGCATTTCGTGCACGGACCCGGATGCCCCGTTTGCGTGCTTCCCATCTCTCGCCTCGACGATGCGGTGGAACTCGCCGAGCGGCACGGGGTCATCCTTTGCACCTATGGCGACATGATGCGCGTGCCGGGCACCAAGCAACGCAGCCTGATCCGCGCCAAGGCGGACGGAGCGGATGTCCGCATGGTCTATTCAACGCTCGATGCCTTGAAGATCGCGCGTGAAAACCCAGAGCGGCAAGTCGTCTTCTTCGCCATCGGCTTCGAAACCACGACGCCGCCGACGGCCGTCGCGATCAAGACGGCGCAGGCCGAGGGGTTCAAGAATTTCAGCGTGTTCTGCAACCATGTGCTCACGCCGGCCGCGATCTCTCACATTCTTGAATCGCCGGAAGTGCGGGAGCTGGGCATCGTCAAGATCGACGGGTTCCTGGGACCTTCGCACGTCTCCTCCGTGATCGGCTCGCAGCCATATGAATTCTTTGCTGAGGAATTCCAGAAGCCGGTTGTCATCGCCGGCTTCGAGCCGCTGGACGTCATGCAGTCCGTTCTGATGCTGATCCGGCAGGTCAATGAAGACCGGCACGAGGTCGAGAACGAATATACCCGCGTCGTGACCGAGGAGGGCAACCTCAAGGCGCAAGCACTGGTGAGCGAGGTCTTCGAACTGCGCAAGACCTTTGACTGGCGCGGCCTCGGCACCGTGCCCTACAGCGCCCTGCGCATCCGCGACGCTTATGCCGATTTCGACGCCGAGAAGCGCTTCGAGCTGTCGGTCAAGGCTTCGCGCGAGGTGAAATCCTGCGAATGCCCGTCGATCCTGCGCGGGGTGAAGAAGCCGACCGACTGCAAGCTGTTCGGCACCGTGTGCACGCCGCAGAACCCGATTGGCACATGCATGGTCTCCTCCGAGGGCGCCTGCGCGGCCTACTGGACCTATGGCCGTTTCCGCGAGCCGAAGCCGTTGGACGCGGCGGAATAATGAGCGCGAACGATCCCAGGCTAGCCGCCACCACCCAGTCGGTCCGCGGCACGGTGGACATGACGCATGGCGCGGGCGGCCGCGCGATGGCCGAGCTGATTCGGGATATTTTTCAAAGACATCTGGCCAACCAGTTCCTGGCCCAGGGCAATGACGCGGCCCTGCTCGGCACCGTCTGCGGACGCCTGGTGATGGCAACGGACGCGCATGTCATCTCGCCTCTGTTCTTTCCGGGCGGGGATATCGGCGCGCTGGCGGTCCACGGCACGATCAACGACGTCGCCATGATGGGCGCGAGGCCGCTCTGGCTGTCCGCGTCCTTCATCCTGGAGGAAGGTTTTCCGTTGGCCGAACTGGAAAGAATAGTTGTTTCAATGGCTTTTGCCGCCCGGGAAGCAGGCGTACCCGTGGTTACGGGCGACACCAAGGTGGTGGAGAAGGGCAAAGGCGACGGCGTTTTCATCTCCACGACCGGTGTTGGCGTGCTGGCGAACGGCACTTACGTCTCCGGAAGCAATGCCCGGCCGGGCGATGCAATCCTTGTCTCCGGCAGCATGGGCGACCACGGAGTCGCTATCCTGTCGAAGCGCGAACACCTTGATTTTGAAACGGAAATCACCTCCGATAGCCAGCCGCTGCACGATTTGGTGGCGGCGATGCTTGCTACCATTCCCGGTATCCTGGTGCTGCGTGACCCCACGCGCGGCGGACTGTCGGCGACGCTGAACGAAATCGCGCAGCAGTCCAACGTCGGAATGGTAATCCGGGAAGCGGCGGTTCCGGTGAAGCCGGAGGTCGCGGCGGCGTGCGAACTGCTCGGCCTCGACCCGCTGAATGTTGCCAACGAAGGCAAGCTGATCGCCATCTGCACGGCGGAAGACGCGGAGACTTTGCTCGCCGCTATACGCGCTCATCCCAAGGGCCGGGATGCCGCAATCATTGGCGAAGTCGTCGCAGACCAGCATGCGCTGGTGCGGATGAAAACGAGACTTGGCGGTATGCGCGTGGTCGACTGGATCGCCGGGGAACAGCTTCCGAGGATCTGCTGAAGATGCGCATTCTGCTTCTCGTCACCGCCTTCAACGCCTTGAGTCAGAGGATTTTCGTGGAGCTTGGTGAGCACGCACACGAGGTCTCGGTCGAGATGGACGTCAACGACGAGCGGACCATCGAGGCGGTAGATTTGTTTCGGCCGGACCTCGTCATCGCCCCCTTCCTGAAGCGCGCAATCCCGAAAAAAGTCTATGAAAATCAATGCTGTATGATCGTTCACCCAGGCATCGTCGGCGATCGCGGCCCCTCCGCGCTGGACTGGGCGGTGATGGACGGGGCGACGCAGTGGGGTGTCACGGTGCTGGAAGCGGCGGCCGAAATGGATGCCGGGCCGGTCTGGGCGAGCGCCACCTTCGCGATGCGAAAGGCGACGAAATCGAGCCTCTACCGCAACGAGGTGACCGACGCGGCGGTGACGGCGGTGCTCGAAGCGATCGCGCGGTTCGAGCAGGGCGAAAAGCCAATTGCCCCGGAAGAACAATCTGTTGTGCCCCTGGGCCGGTGGCGGGACGCGATCAAACAGGCGGACCGGCGGATCGATTGGGCTGCCGACACGACCGAAACGGTGCTGAAGAATATCGCAGCAGCGGACGGCGCGCCGGGCGTGCGGGACAATTTTTTCGGCGAAACGGTCTTCCTTTTCGACGCGCGAGAGGCACGTGAACCAAGGGGTGACGTGCCTCTCTCGCGGGGTGAACGGGGCAAGATATCGCTCCTGGAGCCGGGAGCGGTCGTTGCCAGAAGCGGGCCGGCGATCGCCCTCGTCACAGTCGACGGCGCGTTGTGGATCGGCCATGTCCGGCACCCCAATTCGCCAAACCCGTTCAAGCTGCCGGCGACAACGGTCTTCGCGAAGGAAGTTGCAGGCCTGCCGGAGATCCCGCTCAATTCACCGGGCGGATATCAGGACATCATCTACGAAGAAGACGGTGCGGTCGGCTATCTGCACTTCGCCTTCTATAACGGTGCAATGGGAAAAGACGCCTGTCGAAGACTTTTGGACGTTTATACAAAAGCGACGGAGCGTCCGACCAGGGCGATCGTGCTGTGCGGAGGACCTCAGTTCTGGTCCAACGGGCTCGACCTCAACCGGATCGAGGCGGCCGACAGCGCGGCCGACGAGTCGTGGGTCAACATCAATGCCATCGACGACCTCGCCGAGGCGATCATCCGCACGACAAGCCACATCACCGTAGCAGCGCTTGCCGGAAATGCGGGAGCGGGCGGCGTGTTTCTCGCCCGCGGCACCGACCAGGTCTGGATGCGCTCGAGCGTCATCCTCAACCCGCATTACAAGGACATGGGCAATCTCTACGGCTCGGAGTTCTGGACCTATCTCCTGCCGAGCTGCTGCGGGTCTGAGAATGCCCGCCGGATCGCGGCGGCGCGCCTGCCGATGGGCGCGAAGGAGGCGCTGAATCTGAATCTGGCCAACCGGGTGTTCGCGGGGGCAAGCGAACTGTTCATGGTGCAAGTGAGGGCGTCGGCTGCCGCGCTGACCGGGAGCGCAGAGTTTCCGCGGTTGCTCACCGAAAAACAAGCCCAGCGCACAGCCGACGAGGCGGCCAAGCCGCTTTCGGCCTATCGCGAGGAGGAGCTTTCGCGGATGCGCCGCAATTTCTACGGCTTCGATCCGAGCTACCACGTCGCGCGGCATAATTTCGTGCACAAGGTGCCGAAGTCCCGCACCCCAGTGACGATCGCCCGCCACCGCGACGTCGCCTGGCGGGCCGGCCGGGAGGGGAGGAGGAAGGCATCGTGAGCGACCTGCCGGGCATATTGATCGTTGACGACGAAATCCGCTCGCTGGAGGCGCTGCGGCGCGTTCTGAGCGATGATTTCGACGTCTCGTGCATGGTGTGCACGGTGCACTGATGCTCGCCGAGCCCGCAGTGGAGGGACGCCTGGTCCGGGTGACGGGGCTGGTCCAAGGCGTTGGCTTCCGGCCGACAGTGTGGCGCATCGCGACCGCTATGGGGCTATCGGGCCATGTCCGCAACGATGCTGCAGGCGTGGAGATCGCGCTGTGGTGCAGCGATGCCGAGTTCGAGACCTTCGCGGACAGGCTAAAGGCGAAGTGCCCGCCGCTGGCGCGCATCGACGGGATCGAGGCGGCGACGCTTGAGGGGCCGCGGCCGGCGGGCGGCTTCACTATAGCGGCGAGTGCGGGCGGGCAGGTGAAGACCGGCATCGCGCCCGACGCCGCCTGCTGCCCGGAATGTCTTGCGGAAGTGCTCGCCCCCAAGAACCGGCGCTATTTCTACCCTTTCGCCAATTGCACGCATTGCGGGCCTCGGCTGTCGATCGTCAACGCTATCCCCTATGACCGCCGCTCGACCGCTATGGCACGATTTTCGATATGCGAGGAATGCCGGGCCGAGTACGAAAATCCGGCCGACCGCCGCTTTCACGCTCAGCCGATCGCCTGCCCGGCCTGCGGCCCGCGCGTCTGGTTGGAAGGTCCGGACCGCGTCGTGGTCGGCGGCGGCCCGCAGGCGGTGATCCGGAAAGCGGCGGCGCTGATCGGGGAAGGGCGGATCGTCGCGATCAAGGGCATCGGCGGGTTCCAGCTCGCCTGCGACGCGACGGACGAAGCGGCGGTGGCGCAGATGCGCGCCCGCAAGAAACGCGACGGCAAGCCGTTCGCACTGATGGCGCGCGACTTGGAGCAGGTTGCCGAATTCGCGGAGCTGTCAGGCGAGGAGCGCGCCGCACTTGCCGCCCGAGCGGCGCCGATCGTGCTGGTGAAGCGCTGTGACAGCTGCAGCGTTGCGGCGGGCGTGGCGCCGGAGCACGAGCGGCTCGGTTTCATGCTGCCCTTCACGCCGCTGCACCATCTCTTGCTGCGAGCGCTGGACGGTCCGGTGGTGATGACCTCCGGCAATCGCTCGGGCGAGCCGCAATGTACGGACAACGACGAGGCGCGGCAGGAGCTTGCCGGGATCGCCGATTTCTGGCTGATGCACGACCGCGAGATTGTCAACCGGCTCGACGACAGCGTGGTGCGCTGCGACGGTCACGGCATTTCGGTGTTGCGTCGCGCGCGTGGTTTCGCGCCGGAGCCGCTGGCGCTGCCGGCGGGCTTCGATGGCCCGGTCAGGGCGCTGGCTGTGGGCGGCGACCTAAAGGCCGCGTTCTGCCTGGCGGGCGACGGCAAGGCGCTGCTGTCGCAGCATCTCGGCGACCTCGACGAGCTGAAGAACCAGGACGCGTGGGGGCAGGCGTTGGGGCTGTATCGAAGCCTGTTCGACACGAAGCCGGACCTCATTGTCGCCGACCGGCATCCGGGCTACCGTTCGACCCGGCTTGCCATGGAGCTTGCCCGTGAGACCGCGGCGAGGTTTGTGCAGGTCCAGCACCATCACGCGCATCTCGCCTCGTGCCTTGCCCAGCACGGCCGCGCAATCGACGCACCGCCGGTGCTCGGCATTATCCTCGACGGTCTCGGATACGGCGATGACGGCACGATCTGGGGCGGCGAGTTCCTGCTCGGCGGCTATCGAGGGTTCCGGAGGCTGGCATACTTCGAGCCGGTCGCCATGCCCGGCGGCGACAAGGCCAGCGTCGAGCCGTGGCGCAATGCCTATGCGCATCTGCGGGCGGCTTTCGGTCCGGATTTCCTGACCAAGCTTCCTGCCGATCGGCCCTTCGTCCGCGCCTTGGCCGAAAAGCCGCTTGGCGTGCTGGACCGGATGATCGAGAGGGGCGTCAATGCTCCGCTTGCTTCCTCGGCGGGGCGCCTTTTCGATGCCTGCGCGGCAGTCCTCGGCATCTGTTTCAAGCGCCAGAGCTACGAGGGGCAAGCCGGCATGGAGATGGAGGCGCTCGCCAGCCCGTTCATGGATGCGGCCAAGGCTTGGCCAGCAACCTCGCCGAAGGGGCCGGCTATCTCTTGGAAAGGTCTGTGGGAAGCGCTTCTTCGCGATCAGGCTTCGGACGTCGAAACCGGGCTGATTGCCGCGCGCTTCCACAGGACGTTGATAGAGATCATCTCGCGGAGGGCCATCGGACTCACTAAGGAAAACGGCGTCGGCACGGTCGCACTGTCCGGTGGCGCTTTCCAGAATTGGCTGCTGCTCAAAGGCGTACTCGCCGAGCTCACAGTTGCAGGATTGGAGGGGCTGGCGCACGCAAGCGTTCCCGCAAACGACGGCGGTCTGGCGCTCGGCCAGGCAGCGATCGGCCTAGCCCTTTGGCATTGAGACCAATCGTTGAAGAAAAAATATCAGCATCGTCCATATAAGGCGGTGCGCTTTGTGACGAGCGGCGGCCAGCTTGCCGCATTCGTCCGGGCCGTCGCCTCATTCATCAGGTGGTCGGTCATCGGTCGTTCCTTCGAATCCTTACCGGGGAACATCGATGACCGCCGCTGTTGAGGGCGCGCTCGCGAGCGGCTCGTCACCGCCGAGCTACACCATTCAGCGGGGCACGACACTTGACCGTGTCTTCGCCAAGACCGGCGCGTGCTATAACCGCTTGGTCACCACACTGAACAAAGGTGCTGTATGATGCGGATATTCGGCGCTTCCGCACCGGCGCGGGAAAAATGATCCGGACAGATCGAGCCGATGCACTGCCGCACACCCGCGGGCATTGCAGCGACGCATAGCGTCTGCCGCTAGCATGTTCTTGCATGCGCGTGCGCGGCTATCGCGGAAGACACGCCTGTCGCAACAACCATAAGCGCGCGCTCTTCAGCAAGCACCCTGGTCCGGATTCGGTGAGGATCGCGTTCGGCTCGGGTGAGACGTTTACATGCTCGGGTTCCAATGTGTTCTCCCCGGGCGTGTCTATCGGCAAAACCATCTTGTGTCAGAAACGGGACAAGAATGTCGCAAGCCCGACCCAAAGGTCGCCAAGGCCGGGCCACCGATTAGTGGGGAAGCGGTGTAACGCAAACGGAGCGCCATCCGGCACGCACATTGCTTCGATGATTCTGTCACGGCGGGTGGCAATGGCAGATCTCCGCTTGGCCCGCAGAGCGATTGGTGGTGAAGCGCTTCGTGCGGTAGCCATGACAGACGGGTCCGCTCGGGTAGAGGGAGTGGAGGTGAGACAGGATGGTCGGAAGGCATACTGATGCGCGGGAGTACGTGCGATTCCGAGCCGCGAAGCGCCGATCTGCCGAGACGATCGCCGTCATGACGGTTGGCGCAAGCAAAAATCGCAAGGGCCTTACCGCCAATCGCGGCCCACTCAGGAGGAGCCCGTGACGCCACATGCGCAGAGGCGTGCGTATCGCTTTGTGAAGAACTATGTGACGCTGAACATACTGTCGGACAGCGTTCCGATAAGCGCTCGCAAGATCTCGACAATTCTAGGCGTCAGTCCTGTCCCGGTGCGCGAAGCTCTGTTTCGCGTCTCGCATGAAGGCCTGATGGACTTTGTTCCCGAAAAGGGCTTCTACGCGAAGACGTTGTCGCAGTCCGATGTGCTTCAGGCGTGTGCCATCGGCAAGGCCGTGGCCGTCGCCGGACTGGATGAGTCGTTTCTAGCGCGTCACGAGGCATCGATTGGCAAACTGAAGATGGCGGCCGAACGCATTAATCGCGGGATCAGCGAGGGAACCAGGCTCGCCCAAGCGTTTTGGTGGATCGAGTCTCTTCTGCGACGTCTGGTGACGGTGTGCTATCACCGACAGCCGCGCTGGCACCTGCTGAGCATTCTGGATCAGACCCTCGCCTTCCGGCGCGCCGTGTCGCACGACACGCAGGTTACGGCGCGGCTCCCCCGAATGCTAGTTCATCTCACAGAGCAGTTTGCGAGACAACGAATTGTAGACGTGGCGCAGGCTATTAGCGAGATTGTTGAGCACGAAAGCGCCCGGCTTTTGCAAGGCTATCCCGATTATGTTGAAACGGTCGCGAGTGCTCGTCGGCGCTACAATGCCTCTGATGGCGCAATCGAAGGCGTTCTCTTCAGTGCCAAAACGTCGTCCTATCTGGAGAATCCCGAACCGACGCACCGGGCGGATTTGCCATATTCCGTCGAAGCGTCGACGCATCACAACGCGGTTATTGCCGTCAGCCAAAACCAGAGCCTTTGCCCACTTCCGGAGCGGGATCCGCGAGGCGGTCAGCGTGATGCGTCAACTGCGCGTCGAGTTCCTTCATGGCGGCTGTGGTGATGCGCTTGAGCAGCGCGTCGACAAGGCGATGCGCCGATGCGCTTCGAAATATGCGCGATTGCGCTTCGGCCCGTGGTTGGGTGGAATCATTGAAGCGACGCATGATGCGCACCGCGTGCTGCCCGTCCGGATAGCCAACCGTCGTTGAAGCGTTCCATACAGGCCCTATGACTGGCGATGAACTCAATCCTCCTCGCTACGGGCCCGAAAGAGCGGGTCACGCTCCAATGCCTGGCGTTCTATTTCGTTCACAAGGCTGGGTAATCGCTTGAGCTTCTCGTCGAGGAGTTCGCCCATGACCGCGAGCGCTGCCGTGCGATCGCCAGCCGTGAGGCTCGTCATTAGCCTGGTCATCTGCTCGACAACGACACCCAGGTACTCTGAGTCCAACAGGTCGTGAACACGCGCATAATGTGTTTGGTCGAGATAGTAGCGGATTACAGAACGGACGATGTCAGTTCCTGCCATCGCAGCGATCCGCTCGAACAGCATCTCGACGAACGAGCCGTATTGCTTCGCGGCCTCATCGGTCATGACAGGGGCCTCGTCACCGAAAGTCGCAATCTTAGGGACACGCTGTAGGCCCTCAGTGTCGAACGGCACCCTGCTGAACTCTACACCATGGCGCAGCATGACAAAAATCATCTCATAAGCTTCGATCAGACGGGCAACGGTGATGGGCCGGACAAAGTAACCCTTCGAGGGCACGTGCTGGACCAACCCCTCGCCGGTCAAGCGGTTCACCGCGTCGCGCACCGGCGCGGCGCTGACTTTGAAATCATCCGCCAGCCTGCGCGGATCGAGCCGCTGGCCCGGCCGGATATGGTGCCTGACGATGCGATCCCTGAGCTGTCGGTAGAGCGCGCCCGTCAGGCCTTCCGCCCCCGTCACCTCTCCGGCCGTCTGCTCTTCTTTTTCCGACATTCGCTCCGCACAGTTGTAGGTTCCGCTGCCTTCCAGAGGGCGGCGCGGGAAGCATCACACACAGCCATGTCAGCGATATGAACGCGCGGCACTGCCGCTCCGAAGAGCATTATAGTCGACGATGTAGCGGCCATTATAATGGTTGATATTACAATCGATATAAGCACTGATAGAGGCGGCATTATAATGTTTAAGTCAAATGGTTTCGTCTGCCATGTGTAGCTCAAAATAACCTCAAAATAAGCCGCAGAACCCACCGTTAGATCGTAACAAATTGCTTTTAACGCGCGTTTTCGACTTGACGCACAACTGATCGATACTATGCTGGCTATTTACAGAGGAGAGATGGCGATGCATGGTTCGCTCCTAGCGAAATCGACCGATAACTTTATTCCAGCCAAGAGCCCACGCGAGAGCTTGCGCAGCCTGATCACCTCCAGCGACCTCGCCTTTGCAATGGAGGCCCATGACGGTCTTTCTGCAGCGATCGCGCAACGCGCTGGGTTTAAGGCATTGTGGGCTTCCGGGCTCTCCATCTCGTCGAGCCTCGGTTATCGCGATGCGAGCGAAGCATCCTGGTCTGAGGTCGTCGATGTCGTCGAGCGTATGGCGAACGTGGCGGACATTCCGATTCTCGTGGACGGGGACAGCGGGTTCGGGAATTTCAACAATGCGCGCTTGGTCGCCCGGAAGCTACGCCAGCACTGTGCGAGCGGTGTCTGCCTCGAGGACAAGGCTTTCCCGAAAATGAACTCATTCGTCGGCGACCGGCACCCGCTGGCTGACGTTGGGGAGTTCTGTGGCCGGCTCAAGGCCGTGAAGGACCAGGTGCCGGATCCGGAGTTCGTGCTCGTCGCCCGGATCGAGGCGCTCATCGCCGGCCATGGACAGGACGAGGCGCTGGTGCGGGCGCACGCCTACGCGGAGGCAGGTGCCGACGCCATCCTCATCCATTCCCGCAAGTCCGATGCTGAGGAGATTTTCGCCTTCACGCGCGCCTGGCAGAACCGCCTTCCGGTCGTGATCGTGCCCACGAAATATTACCGTACGCCCGTCTCGGAATATCGCAAGGCCGGAATCTCTACGGTAGTCTGGGCGAACCACAACATGCGCGCGGCGATCTCGGCCATGCGCCAGGTTTGCGATCGTATCATCCGGGAAGAGAGCATCGCTGGGATCGAGAGCGACGTCGCGACGCTCGATGAGCTCTTTGATCTGCTGAAATACCAAGAGCTCTCCGCAGCCGAAAAGAGATATCTGCCGCAAACGGAGAACGGCGTCCGGTAGCAGGCTCGGCCCGTCCTTTGAAAAGCAAAACGAAAACGGTGGGGCGCACATGCTCGCGCAACGGACAAGGTTATTCGAAATGTCGGGCACCGCTGCGGCGCGGGCTGCCGCAAAAGCGGCCGATGCCGGCAAGGAGATCGTCGACCTGACAGCCGGCGAGATTTGGAGCGAGCTTGCTCCCGCGATTCGCGAAGGCGCGATCGACGCCATCAACAAGGGCGTCAATCGCTACACCGATACAATCGGGATGATGGAGTTGCGCGAGGCGCTGGCGCGGATGGTGTCGATTGAGACCGGGCAACGCTGGCGCGCCGACGAGATCGCCGTGACGAGCGGCGCGAAGCAGGCCCTGTTCAATGTGGTCATGACGCTGATCAATCCCGGCGACCAGGTCATTATCCCTGCGCCCTACTGGGCATCATTCCCGGCCCAGGTCCAGATCGCCGGCGGTACGCCGGTCCATCTCGACACGCGTGGAAACGGCTACGTTCCGCGAATTGACGACATCGAACGCGTTATCACGCCACTGACCCGCGCCATCGTCGTCAACACTCCCGGCAATCCGAGCGGTGCCGTCTACGACGCAGCAACCCTCGCGGCCATCGCCCGGCTGGCGATCGAGCGGAAACTTTGGATCATTTTCGACGAATGCTACGGCAGCTTCACTTATAACGGGCATGAACACCACCCGATCGTGTCGCTGGTGCCGGAAGTCCGGGCCTGGACGGTGATCGTCAACGCCTTCTCCAAGAGCCTGGCGCTTACCGGCTGGCGCATCGGATACCTTGCGGCGCCGAAGGAGCTGATCTCCGCTGTCAAGGCGCTGCAATCGCATACGACGTCGAACCCGAATGTCGTCGCCCAGCACGCCGTGCTTCGCCACCTCGATGAAGGCGATGGCGCCTTTGAGGCAGGTCTGCGGGGTCAATTGACCACGGCACGGCAGACCGGGCTCACCGTGCTCTCTGGGTTGCAGCGCGTTCAGGTCCCGAAAGCTCAGGGCGGGTTCTATTTTTACCTTGATCTATCCAGCCTCCTGCGACCGACACCCGGCGACAGTCACGCCAAGACCGCCGACGACATCGTCGCCGCGCTACTCAGGGAAGCCGGGGTTGCGGGCGTCTCGGGGAATGCCTTCGGCGATCCGATGGGACTGAGACTCTCCTATGGCATTCCGCCAGAGCAACTCAAGGCAGGCCTCGGTCGGCTAGTCGGCGTCCTCAATGCCTGGGACTGAAGGAATCATCAAAACAAGGACAAATAGGGTTTGGATCAATGACCGCAACTGCTCCGAGGAATGCCGTCATTCTTGCCGCCGGGTTCGGCTTACGCTTGCGTCCGATTACCGACGCGCGTCCGAAACCCTTGGTCGAGGTCAACGGCACACCGATCCTGCATAATGCCCTGCAGCATCTCGAGGCAATGGGCGTACGGAAGGTGACAATCGTCGTCGGCTATCGCAAGGACGCCATACAGTATTCCTGCGGCCGGCGCTTCGGAACTCTCGATGTCGACTATGTTGAGTCCGACGTTTTTGACAAGACAGGCAGCGCCTACTCGCTCTGGCTGGCGCGCGATGCGCTTCTCAGCGGCGACACCTATCTACTCGAAGGGGACGTCTTCTTCGAACTGGATGCCCTCCGCTGCCTGAGCTTGGGCGATGCCGACAACGTCGCCGCAGTCGCGCCGTTCAGCCCGGCGATGGAGGGCTCGGCCGTCGTGTTGACCAACAACGGCTACATCGCCGAGGTACGTATGAAGCAAACGGCGGCGAACCTCACTGATGGTTCGCCGCCACTGTTCAAGACCATGAACCTAATCCGCTTCTCTGGCGACGCCCTGGGCCGGACGATCGTTCCGCATCTCAATGACATCATCCGCGCCGGAGCCATCAAGTCCTACATCGAGGAGCTCCTGTCGGACCTCGTCCGGCTAAAAGGGCTCCAGATCGCGGCCGCCAGGTGCGACAGCCTCAAATGGTACGAGATCGACAATGAAACCGACCTGCGCATCGCGGAGGCGATGTTCACGACCGCGCGCGAGATTGCCTGCTGACGACTAAACCCTGGGGAATGAAAGATGCTTCGCTACCTCGTTGATCCCGCCAACGCCATTACCACAAGCGGAATTATTTTCTCTGGCTTGGCCTTGCGCGAGTTACTCGTGGGGCAGCCAGAACTGGCAGTCGCAATCTCGCTTTGGTCGATGTTAGCTGATCAGCTTGACGGCGTCATCGCTGGGCGCACAAAGAATAGAAGTCCCGAAGCAGCGAAAATCGGCAAGAGTCTCGACGGCTTCAGCGACCTCATCTACGGCAGCGTTATACCCGCCGCCGTAGTCATGAGCCTCGGAGGGGGCGAACTGACCTCGATCATCGTCGGAATCGTCCTTCTCGTCGCCGGCGCACTCCGGCTCAGTTATTTTAGCAATTTCGGTTTGACGACTGGATATTTCACGATGCTGTCACATTGATTTTGGCTTAACGGTTTGACGATAAGTCAGGTTGGCATGGTCGAAGCATGCGCCACCTACAAGAACCATCGCTTCCCGATCGAAATCGTTGCTCATGCCGTCTGGCTTTATTA
>NZ_JBJACT010000046.1:0-36173 GCF_044778005.1 Mesorhizobium sp. IMUNJ 23033 | reverse complement strand
GCCGTCGCCGCCGTCGACGACATCGCCGCCCGCGCCCATCTGGAACTGGCTGAAGGATTGGTCGCCGCCGTAGACGGTGTCAGCAAACTGGGTGCCGCGCACCTTGTTGATGTTGACCAGCGTATCGGTGTCGCCGAATCCGTCGGTCGCGCTGTTCGCCGCTTGGCCTCCTTGTGCTTGGTCCGAAAGGTTAACGGTGACACCGCTGCTGCCGCCGTGATGAATGTCCTGGTCGTAGTATGCCCAGGAGTCACCGGACCCGCCGGTAAGAATGTCGTCGCCGCCAAGACCCTGGAAGCCCTCGTAGCCTTCGCCGTCTCCGACCAGCACGTCGGCGAATTCCGATCCGATGATGTCTTCGATGTTCTGCAACGTGTCGGTGTCGCCGTAGAGGTCGATCGCAGTGCCCGGTCCGGCTGTGCCGAGGAACGAGGTCTGCTCGGCGTCCGACAGATTGACGAAAACGCCGTGGGTCGCGGTGCCCTCCTCATTGTCACGCGAATAGTCAATCGCATCCTCGCCGTCGCCGCCGTCGACGACATCGCCGCCCGCGCCCATCTGGAACTGGCTGAAGGATTGGTCGCCGCCGTAGACGGTGTCAGCAAACTGGGTGCCGCGCACCTTGTTGATGTTGACCAGCGTATCGGTGTCGCCGAATCCGTCGGTCGCGCTGTTCGCCGCTTGGCCTCCTTGTGCTTGGTCCGAAAGGTTAACGGTGACACCGCTGCTGCCGCCGTGATGAATGTCCTGGTCGTAGTATGCCCAGGAGTCACCGGACCCGCCGGTAAGAATGTCGTCGCCGCCAAGACCCTGGAAGCCCTCGTAGCCTTCGCCGTCTCCGACCAGCACGTCGGCGAATTCCGATCCGATGATGTCTTCGATGTTCTGCAACGTGTCGGTGTCGCCGTAGAGGTCGATCGCAGTGCCCGGTCCGGCTGTGCCGAGGAACGAGGTCTGCTCGGCGTCCGACAGATTGACGAAAACGCCGTGGCTGGCTGTTCCATCATTGTCCCGCGAATAGTCGATTGCGTCGCCGCCGTCGCCGCCGTCGACAAAATCGCTGCCTGCACCCATTTGGTACTGGCTGAAGGATTGGTCGCCGCCGTAGACCGTGTCGCCGAAACGGGTGCCGCGAACGTCTTCGATACTTGTCAACGTGTCGGTGTCGCCGAATCCGTCGATAGCGCTGCCTGTGCCCAGATCAACGGTTACCCCCTGGTTGCCACCGTACCGCGCATCCTGGCTGTAATCCGCCATGTCGCGGCCGCCGGCGCCATCGATCCAATCGTCGCCTGCAATGCCCCGGATTGTGTTGTTTGCGCCGTCGCCCGTAAGTGAATCGCCGCCGAGGCTTCCCCGGATCCGCTCGATCCCGACGAGCGTATCCGTGGATGTGCCATCGCCATAAAGCTCCAACGCCGTGCCGGTGGCCAGGTCCACTGTCACGGAGATCAGATTCTGGTCATTGGCATAGTGCACTTCGTCGCTGCCGTCGCGTCCGTCGACGATGTCGTTGCCGCGGAAGGAACGGATAATGTTGTTTTCGCCATCACCGAGAAGCGTGTCCGCGAGATCGGAGCCGGCGATGCCGGAAATGCTGGTCAGCGTGTCGGCGTCACCGAACGTGTCCGTTGCGGTACCTGCAGCCAGATCGACGGTAACCCCCAGCAGGCCACCCTCACCGGCGTACCAGACGTCGTCGAAATCGCCCTGGCCGTCAAAAGTGTCATTGCCTGCCCCGCCGTGGAACACGTCCGAACCATCGCCGCCGAGCATCGTGTCATCGTCGGTGCCGCCGTAAAGCTCGTCTTCGCCGGCGCCGCCCTCGATGGTGTCGCTGCCTTCGCCCCCAGTCAGCGTGTCGTTGCCACCAAGGCCAAGGATGGTGTCGTTGCCACCATCGCCGTTGATCTCGTCGTCGCCGATCTCGAGCGCCGGGTCCCCGCCCTGCGGGCCGCCAGAGATGAAATCTGCCTCCGCCGTGCCATTGATGACATCGTTGCCATTGGTTCCGAATTTGTCGGCCATTTCACCCTCCTCGGATACTTCAATCCAGTCGGAAATCGTTCATTGAAACCCTACGCTTGGAACGACAGAAGCGCGCTTTGCCCAGCGGGTAGGAGCGTTTCCGATTCTCGTCAGCCCGAGTGAAGGCGATCCGGAACCGCCTGAAGCCGGTGTACAGGGTGCTGACGCTTGAGATGCTCATCCCCGGGTACCCAGAACTGGCATTCGCCATCGTTGTCCGGCCAAATTGCCGTTTGAATCCGCATAATCCGGCGATCAGCTGTGCTACGAAACCCCCATTTGGGGGGAGTCGGCCCAGTTCATAGTTCTCAATGATTGCAGACGGGGTCTTGGAACTTCGCAACGACGTCTTCGGCTGGATGTGGATGCGTGGCAACCTTCAGCACTGCATCGAATCTTGTATTTAGACCAGTAGGGCAAAGTCTGCGGCTAAACGAACGGCGCACTTTCCTTCCCGCATTCCCCGAAAGGCTTATGCGCGACTGACAACGTGTGGCTATCCAACGTTACTCATATTAGAATAGGCTAATTAAAAGATTTGTCCCTAGTGGATGGGGAGGCGTGCCCATGGGACAGGATCGCCCAGCATTGAGGTCGGGGGAATGGATTGGCATCTACGATGAGAAACGTGTTGCCTCAATAAGCAACGCGGTTGCTGAAGCAATTGATGCCGCGGCGTTCGGGGTGGGTTCCTGGGACGAGGTGCCGCGCGTAATGGGGGAAGCATTTCCCGGATCGTTGTGCTCCCTCCTGAATCACAATGTTGCCGAAAACAAGTTAAATTTTCAGGCCGTCTACAACATAGACCCCGGATATCTGAAATCGTATGCAGATCACTATGCCCGGTTAAATCCGTGGATACCGTTGTGGCAGGCCGTCGAGAGCGGAACGGTTCTGGTCGCCGAAGAAGATTGCCCGGCCCGTTTGTTCGCTGATACCGAATTCTACAATGACTGGCTCCGTCCGCAGAAAGACATTGAGGCAGCAGTCGGCATAAAAATTGATGGCGGTCCACGGGAAGTCATTCATCTCCCCATGCACTATCCGCTTTCCAAGGCCGGCTCGTACGACCGAGCAGCAGCCGAAGTTCTCAAGCGGATACGAAGCAATCTGCGAAGGTCGGTCGACCTTGGACATTTGCTCAGGAAACGAACCGAGGATGCTATGGCGGGGGCCGCCTTGGTTGAACGAGCTTGCTGCGCGGCATTCGTCATAGACAGCGACAGACATCTCCGCGATGCGAACCAGCAGGCGGTTGACATGCTTTCCGCAGGTTCAGTGGCTGTACTCCGCCACGGCAGCGTGTGCCTTTCCAATGCCCGCGCAGACCACCTTTTCCGCAATGGAATTGTTGCGCTCTCCAAAGGATTGCCCATCAATTTGGACCAAATCCCTCTCTGTATCGAAGGCCGCTGGCAAGTTTCGTTCGCGCCGCTTCCCGCCATATCGGCAGCTGCAAGCGGCATTCTGTCCATCTTTCTCACCAGACCGATGGTTCTTGTCCTTATCCGCGATCTGGATGCTCGTCTCCGAGGCCCTGGGGACTTGTCGGCATTTGCCCTACAGTACGGGCTGACCCGCTCCGAAATCATGTTTTGCGAGCGGTTGGCCAAAGGGGATTCCCTGGCCGAGACAGCCGGCATACTCGGCATAAAACTTGAAACCGCCCGCGACAGGGTGAAATCGATATTCCACAAGACCGGTACGCATCGACAAGGCCAGCTTGTGGCGATGCTGGGCGTATTCTTCATGTGAGACTGAAAGTCAGGAAGTGGCCGAGAGCTGACAGACGGCTTTTGACATCAGAAAGCGGCAGCCGGAGTTTCAAGTCATTGTGGGTCGGTGAGGAAGGGCATGATATCCACGCCGTCTCCCGGGAAGACGGTGAAATGCGGGTGGCTCTCAAACAGGCGGGCGGCAGCCTCGATGGTATCGGCCTCGATGACAATGTAGCCGCAGAAAGGGTTCACGGCGTCGGCGATGCCGTCCTTTGTAACGCGCGTCGTTCTGCCGACCATACCGCCGCGATCAGGGAAGAATGCGGCGTTTCTCTCCTCCCAGTCCGCCCACTGCTGCAATCCGACGCTATCAATCGCATCTTGCTCGGGCTTGGGCAGGCTGCGAAAGCGGGCAAGGTCTTCGGGCTTCATCGTGTAGACGGCAAGAAAGCGGGGCATACAGCGAACTTCGGGCTGGCGAAAGCCTTGTCAGGCTACACTCCTGTGCGGCCGAAGTCACTGCGCATGACCACCCTCTAGGTGCCCGTTTGCGTCAGTTCGGACGTCCGCTCCGTGCCGGAGCGGCCTCCAAGGGCGGCAATGAACAATGACCGCTTACAGGATCTGGAGCATCGTCAGCGCAATGGCCGCGTTGCGGCGCATTCCAGACATTCACTCCGAGTCCGGTGCGCTTTCATGTTGGCAATCGATGGCCGTCATGAATATGCTTGGCCTGCTGACCTTGCCGCTGAACGGCTAGCGGTTGGGAGGCGGCCATCCTGTCAGAAAAGGGGCTCTCCATGGCTACCGGAACGGTAAAATGGTTCAATTCGCAAAAGGGTTTTGGTTTCATTCAGCCTGACCAGGGCGGCCCGGATGTGTTCGTGCATATTTCTGCCGTCGAGCGCTCCGGCCTGCGGGGCCTCAATGATGGTCAGAAGATCAGTTACGAACTGGTGCAGGACAAACGTTCCGGAAAGACGTCAGCCGATGAGCTTCGGGTGATCTGATGGAGGCTGACCGGCCTCGCGGCGGTCGGTCCTATCCCTTCCAAATCGTCGAGCGGAGAAGCGCTTGCAATTGCTCTGCCAGGTCGAGTTCGCCGCGCGCCTCGATCTCCAAAAGATATCGGGCCTTTGCCAAGCGATCCCCTTCCCTGACCGCAGGATGGGCGCAGATGGCCAGCAACGCCCTTTCCTCCTCTCGGCTCGCTCTGTAGTGGTCGCGGCTGCTGCCGCCCAGTTCGTGGTGGGCCTTGCCGAACGCCGCATATGCTGCCTTGTGCGACTTAATCAGCACTCGCAGTTCGTTGGACGGCTCTCGGTCTCGTCATGGTGGTTCTGAGGCGAGAGCCGTTGCCGCAACCGTCGATGCGGCGACAGCGCTGCCGGAATGGAAAAGCAAGGCGCGGCGGTTTGATCCTGGACGCGGTGAACTCTCCCCTTCACGGTCGTAGAAACCACGGCACCGTAACACGACGGTTCGCGCATTCAAGTCAGGATGGATAGCCCATGTCGGCCCTACAGCCAGCGTGGCTGCGGCGATGCGAAGCATGTGCACCGCGGTCAGGAGTGCCGCGCTCGACAAAGGCTGCGATAGAAGCTTGAACGTGCCGGCAGGCTTACCACGAACGGTGCGCTTCCAGGGGACGACGAATCTTGGCCACCCGCTGTGCGCAAGGGAAAAACGCAGCAGACAAGCCTGCGCTCGGCCGCCCTCCTACGGCCGACGCTGGCGACGTCGGCCCTCATCGGGTAGCAAGGAGGACGCCGCCGCGCCGGCGGTTTGGACCGCCTATCGGCAGTCACAGCGAGCCGAGTCGACGAGGCGATTATGTTGTCGGCCATCAACCCAGTGACCTCGCGCCCGAAGGCTACCTCAGCGAGCCGCGTCTTGTTGACAAGCTAGTCGCTTGTCGAGCCAGGCACCGTCGCCTCCGGACGTGCCCCCTTCCCGGCTCCACGCCTAGCCGCTCATGGCCATGACCACGCACATCGCGTCAAGCTTCGGAAATCTATGAGAAACAGGCGGTCCTGCGAGGTGCGAGCAATGTCCGCACATCGCGAAATCGCCGTATAACCCATTGAAAAACAACAACCGACCGACGCGACACATCGCGCCTTTTTATCTTGCCGTCTTAATCGGTCGTGTTTGTCGATACTTTTCGTCCATCGTCGTTCCTTTCTTTTCGTGCGATAATATACGAATCTATTCTCTGCACTACGATGCCGCCTTTGAGCGTTGAGTTCCGATGCGCCGTGCAGTCTTCCGCGCTCTGCGACGGGGTTGATCGGCTGCACTTTGGCAGCGCGCGAACCGTCGTGGCGCACTTTTCCATCGGACTGACGGAGCATCGTCACAGGCAATCGGGCGCGGTACGGCCGCCTTTCGATCGGCGCGGCCGCAGGCAACGTATGGCCCGCCCCGGCTGCAAGTGGGTTGATTGGGATCGCGCAAAGTCTGCACCAACGTATCCGGCCTCGACGCGCTGCGTCCGACCAAAATGGACATTCGCACGCCCAGGTCCCCAACAAGATACACGGTATGCCAAGGACCGTTGCCTGCCAACGGGTTTGCTGAGCGTCGATCAACTTTTTACGCAGATTCCATGCGGCGGCGCTGCCGATTGGGCTGGCGCCAGCCTGTCTCGAAAATCAGCCGGCAAACACCTTTGCCGGAGAATACGCCTGTCGGTGTGCCAGCACTGCCCATGCAATACGCGCCAGCTTGTTGGCCAGTGCGACGACGGCCCATTTGCGTTTGGCGCGCTGCAGCAGGTCACGGAGCCAGGCGCCCAAAGCGTTGTCCTTTCGTGCCAGATGCGGCAGCGCCGCACGTGGCCATGGATCAGCAGGACGCGCAGATAGGTGCTGCCCCGCTTGCTGATTCCGACCAGCCGGGGTTTGCCTCCGGTCGTAATCTGCCGCGGCACCAGCCCCAACCAGGCGACAAGGTCACGGCCCTTTTTGAAGCTTTCCGCATTGCCGATGGCGGCTGCCAGCGCCGTCGCATTGAGTGCTCCTATGCCGGGCACCGCGCACAACAGGCCTGCCGTTTCGTTGGAGCGCGCCAGCAAAACGAATTCGCGATCCAGTTGCTTGATCCGCTGGTCCATGCTGGCCAGTTCGGCTGCCGTCTCAACGATCAGCTGTTGCATCCGGGTGCTGAGACCAGATGCTCCGGACCGCTCGTTGCGCAGCCACCGATCGAGCATTGCCCTGCCCTTTGCAATGACGATGCCACGGTCAAAGAGAATACCGCGAAGCTGATTGATGAGCGCTGTTCTCTGCCCGACCAGGCGCTCACGCGCTCGGTGCAAGGTTTGGATGTCGAACTGGTCCCGCGACTTCACAGGTACAAACCGCATCGTCGGCCGCGATGCTGCCTCTGCGATTGCTTCGGCATCCCGATCGTCGTTTTTGTGTGACTTGACGTAGGGCTTTACATATTCGGGTGGCATCAGCCGGACCTCGGTTCCATGCCGTTCGCATTCGGCCATGGCCGATGCGTTCAGCTCGATCTGCAATTGATCGGTGGCGCGCTCGATCTCTAGTCTCGCGTTGTGCGGCCGGATCAGGGCCGAGCAAAGGCGTGTGAT
This sequence comes from Mesorhizobium sp. IMUNJ 23033, assembly GCF_044778005.1. Classification (NCBI taxonomy): domain Bacteria; kingdom Pseudomonadati; phylum Pseudomonadota; class Alphaproteobacteria; order Hyphomicrobiales; family Phyllobacteriaceae; genus Mesorhizobium; species Mesorhizobium sp. IMUNJ 23033. The sequence goes on along the minus strand of NZ_JBJACT010000046.1, from coordinate 28,829 downwards.
CGACGCCCGAGAGCGACTGACGAAGATCGATCCCCGGCACTGACGGCGTTCCTGAGTTAGCAAATCTAAATGCAGCGCGGCGCCACCTGTGGTAGAAATGAACTGCTGGAGTAGGTCTCGCGGGAGGAGTCCTTGGGTATAAAATCGAAGCTCGCCAAAATGTCGGCGGCGCTGCTCACCAGGCGTGTGGCCGCCGCTCAATCCACTGCTGCCGTCAAGCCGATCCGAACGTCGCTCGCCGACGTTCCCCTTAGGCGCCAGCCACTTCCATACAAGCCGAAGCCGCCGATCCGTCCGTGTAGCAATATGTAGGACGATCATTCGTCGCGGCCCTCCGGCCAGACAGCGAAAGGTCGGACAACGGAACGAAAGGCAGATTCGCGAATTCTACTGCTAGCTAATTGGAATCGTCGCCCATGCGGCTTGCGACTCTCCACCTTGAAACTGCGAGATACGGGGACGTATATCGCGCCGAAATGCTCGCGATGCTGAGGCGGCAAGTTGTGCGGCACATCAAGCGCACGGACGCGTCGGCTCGAAAAGTCGAAGAAGCGCTGGCCAGGTTGGCTGAAGCAAACGCGCCCATGGACCGGCTCGCGCAGCATCAGTAGGGCTGCGCCGATGCGTAGCTGTGATCCTGTGGCCGATTGTGAGGCCAGTAGACGCGGATCGGCCCGTGATCGGGATGTTCCGTCGTCATTCGGCCATAAGCCATGACCGGGATGTCAGTGTCGACTGCGCCGGTCGCAAGGACTTGCCGCTCTCGTCGACAAGGATTTGCACAGTGACAGCCTTATCAGCGTTTAGAGGCAAGTAGCAGTTCGCGGACACGCTCGACATGATCTGCGCCTGCTGCGGCGGCGCGCTGCATCTCATTGGCGAAAGCGTGAGCGAGATGCTGGACTGGGTTCCGGCGCAGCTGCGCGTGATCCGCACCACGCGTCCCAAATACGCCTGCCGGACCTGCGAGAATGTGGTGCAGGCGCCGGCTCTGCCGATCCAGGTGCTGACAGCCAAGTATTGCGACCACACACCGCTCTATCGGCAGGCGCAAATCTTCGCCCGCCACGACGTTGTGGCAGAACTTCTCGGCATCGATACCGACGAAAAAGGTGCCAAGCTACGCATTGAGCAGATGCTCAAGGCATTGATTGCCGCCGGCCACTTCACTATTGAAACCCGGCCGGACAGCAAACGAATGCTCAAAAATACATCGTCGCCGTGCTGCCGCACCCTGAAAATTAGTGTTGCGGCAAGTGCGGCAAACTACCCACACATGTTCAGCCGCCCTACCACCCCGCCCCTTTCGGGGTGGGGTGGTAGGGCAAGGTAGTAGGGAAAGAAAAATGGAGGTGCGGCAAATCAGGTGCGGCCAGCGACCAAGTCGACGCCCCGAGGAAAAAGCTAGGCGACTTTGAGTTCCTTGACCGCCTTCTCGAAGGCGGACTTAATCGGCTTGGATACGTCCTCGACGGCTTTGGTCGTGACGGCCTGGAGTTCCTTGGACTGCTCGACGGCCGTTTCAACCTGCTTGCGGACGAACGCTGTCTGCAGTTCAACGAATTCGGAAGGCGACTTAACGGCAACTAGGGCTTCTAAGTGCGAGAAGGCGGCTTCAGTATTGGCGCGCAGAACGGCAATTGTTTTCAGCGACAGATCGCTGCCAACGGCTTTGGCGGTTTCGAAGCTCGACTCGAGAGCCTTCTGGGCGTCTTCAGAGCCCGCCTTGAATTTGGCAAGAACTTCTTTTGACTGTTCGACGCCCTTTTCAGCGGCAGCGCGGAACTCGGCCGTAGCCTTGGACGGATCGAAGGTCGGTAACGCGGTGCCTTCGATGGTATCAGGGGTTTTTTCAGCGGTGGACATAGTTTCCATCCTTCAGTGGACACCCCCAAGAACGCCTCGTTCATTTATGAAACCGACACAACCCAATAGCAACATTTTTGTGCGTTGCACCATGAATTTCTTCCCATGCGGTAACCAAGCGCTGAAGGCAGGGCGGCGCCTACAATCGCTGGCGGAACGGAACCTGGCGCCCCTGCATGCCTCTCATTCAGATTCAGATTTTTTCCCCGATTCTTTGATTAATTCCAGAAAATCAAAAACTGTCTTTCTTGAGAGTCAGGTTGCGGTCCTCGCGGCCCGCCTCGCGACAGCGCTGGCAATAGAGCACCTTTGGTCTACAACAATCTTACGAATACGGGCGAGGCGGGCCCGCCGTAGCGGCAAAAAGTGGTCTTTCCGCCAGTGCCAGGATCGGCATGGATCTTTGCAAGGGACGGCGACCACAACGGTGATAAACCGCTCGCAGCCTGTCTTAGAATAAATCAAATCCATGCCTGTTCCGGTGAAATAAAGGCACTCGTACAGGCCTGATGGTACTTTTTGCCCATGGTAGAGGACCGCGGCTGAAGTAGCGGACATCGCGCCAACGGCCACCGCCGCGCCTAAAACTGTCAGCACAACCAGACCACCGAGTGCCTTTTCCATCAGTCTGTCCCAAGCAAGGTCGGCTACGGTGTCACGACTCGCAACTTGGCTGCCTCCTGGTCGAACGAAACGCGGTTTCGTCCACGTTGTTTCGCTTTAAGTACGCACCGCCCCGCAGCACGGAGGACATCCTGAGGATCTGCATTATGAGGGATTTCCGCACCGCCGATGCTGACAGTCACCCTCACGCCATTTTGTTGCCCTTTGACCCAGGGACCCCCCTCAATATGCCGACGGATGTTCTCCGCTATGGTAATCGCCTGCTCTTTGCGCACGTTGCGTAGCAAGACCCCAAACTCTTCCCCACCAAGGCGGCCAATTGAGTCCCCTGGGCGTGTCGTATAGACGAGCGCCTTCGCGATCCGAACCAAGGTCTCGTCGCCCTTGGAATGTCCGTGCTCGTCATTGATCGAGGAGAAGTGATCTGGATCGATCAGGAGAAGCGTGTCGCATTCGCCTTCGTCGCGGCTTCTGTCCATCCTTGCGATGAACTCACCGCGGCTGAGGAGCCCGGTCATCTGATCGTGGCTGGTTACGAAGGTGAGCCTGTCGTGCGCCTCTCTCAAGGCAGTATGTGACTTCTCCAACTTGTCACATGTATCCTGGATCGTTTCGGACTGGGCGAAGATGTAGGCACTGACCGGCATTCCGATCAGAATGGGAATGAAGGTACATTCCACCCAACTCAGCCAGTCGATCGGCATCTGCAACGCAAGTCTAGCCGTAAACGACAGACCGAAGGTCGCAACGACAGCTATTGCCGTCACGACTAAAGATTTTCCCAGAATACGCTTGGCGCGCGGCGTCATATTGTTTCTTTAGACTTTAGCGCTGAACAGGCCGTTACCAAGTCGATTAAGATTATTCTGGCCTCGATGAGGGCGGTGATTTTTGCGATGGTTAAAATTCGAGTTTTTCGAATCTGCCGGCGTTAGTTTTCAAATGCTACGCCTCTGCTGCACGAACGGTGATCGTTGAATATGCGTGGCCCAGGTTGGATTAGAGATATACGGCAGGTTGAAGCTCAGCAGGTGCGAGATCGAATCGCTCAGCTTGAATGCGAACTGATCAATGCGGCCGCTTCCAAAGGCAAATCCAAATTGCAAAACGTTGGTCACGAACTTCGTTCGCAGAAAGCTCAGTTGGAACGCCTCGAACAATGCATAGCCTGGATGCCGAAGCGGGTATGATATTGCGCTTAAATTAGCTTGAGCGCATATTTCGTCAGCCGTGAACCTACCCTGTAAGCAGTTTAAGCGGCGACCCCGGAGGCGACCATGCCTATGTATCTCTCTCGGTTCAGCTATACGCCCCAGACCTGGGCGCGTTTGATCGAAAACCCCGAGGATCGACGCGAGGCGGCCCGTTCGTACATCCGGAAAGCTGCACGGGTTCTGGTACGCCTTCGGAGAGCATGATGGTTGGAATCTGTGGGAGGCGCCAGACATCGTGTCGATGGCATCCGTCGTACTTGCCATCGGTGCGGGGGGAGCGCTCAGCTCGTACGAGACCACCGTCCTCCTAAGCGTCGAAGAGACGATGGAGGCTCTTGGGAAGACGAAGTCGATCCGGTATCGCCCGCCGGGATCATAGGCGGCCCAGAGCGGCAATCTCGTCACAGGACTCGCCATAGGCCTTGGCATTGCGGTCGGTCTGGCCCTGCCCTGGCGGAGGCCGGCGGCCTGTGATCCTGACGCCGGCGCAGTTGGCCATGCTCATCGAAGGTATCGACTGGCGTGCGCCGAACCCCCGGCCAAGCAAGCGAACCGCGACACCTGGATGGATTTCGCTACGATGAACCGCGAGGGGTTTTCAGCTCCAGAGCAAGTGCGTTGATCAAGCTCGTCTCACAGCGTGTCCTGATGTTCCAATCTCTTTCATAAGCACACGCAATTCGGCTGGCGGTGCAAGGCAGAAAGTTCGAAAAGCTTCCAAGAACCCCAGCCCAACTGGATACCTTTCGACACCTCGCGTCCTCGAGAAGATTGGTGCTGGGCGACGTTTACTCGGACCGTCGCCGATAGGAAAACACCGCTTCCTCGATAGTGGGTTTGGCGATGTAGCGGTCTCCCGCTACCAACTTCTGATTAACAAACTGAAATATATAATAAATCTTCCCTTCGGTGGTGGCGCTCCCGGGCGGAATTTCCCAATGAAATCAACGGAGCATCCCACTCAAAAGTAGCCTTGAGTTCACAAGTTGTGTCTCGATGATGTGAAGGGGCAGCCGTTGCCCTGGCGCTCGTACTCCACAGTATGGGACTTGGCGGGAGATCGAGTGCTAGTACATGTCGCCCAAAGAGCGCGCAGCGGTTTTGGGATAACGACATGCATAAAAACAAGAACTTAAGGCGCGTCGTAAGAGGCCGTCTGAGGCCGTCTAAACGCGACGCGTTTTAGCGAACTGAGCCGTGGTGGGGCCCGGAGGATATATCAAGAACGTTGATTTAATTGGCTTTTTCGTGGGCCAGGATTCTCAAATTCCCGCATTGTTCCGTATGGCCCTCGCCGCAATCGACTTGTGCGAATGCAAGCGAAGGCTTGCGCGAGGTTCACGGCCATCAGATTGAACGACGAAGGTGCGCCACTGCCGCGCGATGAGCGCCCGCCATGCCTGGCAAACCGTTGATGTCAGCGCCTCTTCCAAGCCTAGTGTTTGTCGGGCAACAGCACTCTGAGTGACACCCAACTCTTCCGAGGCAACCCAGAAATTGAGCTGGCGCGCTTCTCTCTCAAATATGAGTAGTGAGTTTAGCACAGCACTAAACCACGATAATCTTGTGAAAAATCCGATACTCGGGCACAATTTGTGTACGGAAGTGGACAGCTATCTCAAGTCCGGCCTGTCGCGTCGCGTGACAGTTTGCGTCGGAGGAGCGGCGTCGATGGATCAGGGGTTCTTTCTTCTGTTCGCTGCGGCGTCCGTGGTCACGGCCTTGACCTTGGTCCTGGCGCGGAATCCAGTTCACAGCGCATTGGCGCTGATGGCGTGTTTCCTGCAGATATCGGCGATCTTCGTCTTGCTCGAGGCGCCGTTGCTCGCGGTCATCCAAATTTTCGTCTATGTCGGCGCGATCATGGTCCTCTTCCTATTCGTGATCATGATGATTGATGTGCGCGAAGCGGTGTTGCAGCGGTTCTTGCCGGGCAGCAACCTGCCTGTTTTGGTGCTGCTCGTCCTGCTTGGGGTCGAGATGCTTGTACTGGTGCTCAGGAGCGACCGCTTTTCGGTCGCGGAGCCCGTCGCAATGCGCACCGGCGGTGAGGTCAGGCAGCTCAGCACGACGCTTTTCGCCGACTATCTCCTGCCGTTTGAAGTCGCCTCCGTCATCCTGCTGGCGGCCCTGGTGGGCGCCATCGTGCTGGCGCGGAAGGAGCCGCAGTGATGGTGCCGCTCTGGTGGTATATCGTGCTCGGAGTGGTCCTGTTCGTGATCGGTGCGGCGGGCGTACTGCTCAGACGCAATATCCTGGTCGTGCTGATGTCGCTGGAACTGCTGCTTAACTCGGTCAACATCAATTTCATCGCTTTTGGGCATTACTACGACGACTTCCGCGGGCAGATTTTCGCAATCTTCGTCATCGCAATCACTGCTGCGGAGGTTGCCGTTGCCCTCGGCATCTTGGTCGCCCTCACGAGGAACACGTCCACCCTCAAGGTCGACGAAGTGACCATGATGAAAGGATAGCGGCTTGGACCCGGTGATATCGATCCGGCCGCTGCTTGCCGTTGCCGTCGCAGGTCTGGCGGCCCTTGCAGTTCTCCTTCTAAACAAACGCGAGAAACTTCGCGATGCCGTCTCGCCGTTGGCCGCGATCGCCATGTTCGCAATTGTCGCCTCAATGGCGCCCACGGTGCTGGCGGGCGGGACAGTCGATTTGCGCCTGTTCGAGATTCTGCCGGGGATCGACTTCGCGTTCCGTGTCGATGCGCTCGGCATGGTGTTTGCCACCGTCTCGTCGCTGCTGTGGATCGTGGCGTCGATCTATTCCATCGGCTACATGCGGCACTTGAATGAGCATGCGCAGACCCGTTTCTTCGCCTGCTTCGCCGCCAGCCTCGCGGCAGCCGCCGGGGGCGCCTTTGCCGCCAATTTGTTCACGTTGGTGATCTTCTACGAGCTGCTGAGCCTCGTTACCTATCCGCTTGTCTACCACCACGAGGACGAGGAGGGATGGACGGGCAGCCGCAAGTACCTCGTCTATTTGATGGGCGCGTCGAAAAGCGTGCTTCTCGCCGCGCTGGCGCTGACTTACCAGATTGCGGGGTCGCTCGACTTTGTGGCGGGGGGGCTATTGGCGGGGGTCGACGCCTCGGCGCCGCTGCTGACCGTCGTCTATTTCTGCTATCTCTTCGGCTTCGCCAAGGCCGCGGTGATGCCGATGCACGCCTGGCTGCCTGCCGCGATGGTGGCGCCGACACCGGTTAGCGCGCTCTTGCATGCGGTGGCCGTCGTCAAGATGGGTGTGTTCTGCGTGCTGCGTGTGGTGTTCCACGTCTTCGGCGCAGGGCTGGTGGGCGGGCTGGGGCTCGGCATCGCCACGGCCTATGTGGTCTCGTTCACGATCCTGATGGCGTCCATCTACGCCCTGACGCGGGACGACCTGAAGGCACGGCTCGCCTACTCGACGGTCAGCCAACTCTCCTACATCGTGCTGGGCGCGGTTCTGCTGTCGCCCGTCGCGATGGTCGGGGGGATCATCCACATCGCGGCGCATGCATTCTCGAAGATCACGCTCTTTTTCTGCGCCGGGTCGATCTATTGCGCGTCTGGCAAGCGGAATATCAGCGATATGGCCGGCATCGGCCGCAGGCTGCCCTGGACGATGGGGGCGTTCTTCGTTGGCTCGCTCAGCATGATCGGGGTGCCGCCGACTGCGGGCTTCATCAGCAAGTGGTATCTGGCGCTCGGCTCGGTGGAGGCCGGGGAGACCTCGTTCCTTATCGTGCTCTTGGTAAGTTCGGTCCTGAACGCCGCCTATTTCCTGCCGGTCAGCTATGTCGCTTTTTTCGGGAAGGAAGCGCAGGAATTCCCGACGACCGTTCGTGAAATTCCGATGTTGACGATCCCGCTGGTCGCGACCGCCATCCTGTCGGTGTCGATGGGCATCTTCCCGGATTATTTCCTCGCCCTGGCGGAAAGAGTCGTCAGATGATCAAGCGCGTCGTCGATTTCTTTGGTGACGGAAAATATGTGACCCAGCGCCACCGGCTGTTCTATCTGGTGCTCGTTCTGATCGTCGTCGCCGACTTTCTGGTCTCCCGCGAACACGCCGAATACCTGTGGGACCGCCTGCCTGGCTGGTCCGCCGTCTACGGCTTCGGCTCCTGCGTGCTTCTGATTTTCGTTGCCAAGTTCCTCGGCCATCAGGGTGGGCTCATGCGGCGCGAGGACTATTATGACTGACTTCGCCCATCCCGGCCTACTGTTCATTCTCGGCGCTCTTCCGATCCCCTTCCTGAAGGGGTCTGTCCGCAAGGCCTATGTGCTGCTGATCCCAACGCTGGCGATCCTCGCCGTGCTCACGATGCAGCCTGGCAGCTACGGCGCGGCGCGATTCATCGGGCAGGAAATCCTGATCGCGAAAGTCGACAAGCTGAGCATCGTTTTCGCTACCGTTTTCACCATCATGGCGCTGTTCGGGATGGTCTACGCGTTGCACCTGACGCGCGCCGGCCAGCATGTGGCGGCGTTCGTCTACGGCGGCAGCGCGCTCGGAGTGGTGTTCGCCGGCGACTACCTGACTCTGTTCATGTTCTGGGAAGGTATGACGTTTGCCTCTGCCTACCTGGTCTTTGCCCAGCGCAGCGAGCAGGCGTTCCGCGCAGGGTTCCGCTACCTCATGGTCCATATCACCGGCAGCGTTGCCCTGCTCGGCGGCATCATTCTCCATGGGTTCGCCACCGGTTCGCTGCTCTTCGGCCCGATCGAGGGAGGGCTGGGCTTCGCCACCTGCCTGATCCTTGCCGGGTTCATACTCAACGCCGCGGTGCCGCCACTCAACGCCTGGCTGACTGACGCCTACCCGGAAGCGACCGTCACCGGGGCCGTATTCATGAGCGCCTTCACCACGAAGACCGCCGTCTATGTGCTGGCGCGGGCGTTTCCGGGGACCGATCTTCTTGTCTGGCTCGGCACTGTGATGGCGCTTTACGGCGTTATCTACGCTGTGCTGGAGAACGATTGCCGGCGGCTCTTGGCCTATCACATCGTCAGCCAGGTGGGCTACATGGTGGTGGGCATCGGCATCGGAACCGAGATGGCGGTGAACGGCGCCGTCAGCCATGCCTTCGCGCATATCCTCTACAAGGCGCTCCTCTTCATGGGCGCGGGGGCGGTGATCCACGTCACCGGGCGGCGCAAGCTCACCGAACTCGGAGGGCTCTACAAAACCATGCCGGTAACCCTTGCGCTCTACATGGTTGGCGCCTTTGCGATCTCGGCATTCCCGTTCTTCTCAGGCTTCGTCACCAAGTCGATGGTGGTGGCCGCCGCCGGACAGGATCATCGCGCGCTGGTGGTGCTGGCCCTGACAATGGCGTCGTCAGGGACGTTCCTGCACACCGGGCTCAAGCTCCCGTACTACATGTTCTTCGGCACGGACCAAGGGCTGGAAGCGCGAGAACCGCCGCGCAACATGCTGGTAGCGATGGGCATGGCAGCGGTGCTCTGCATCGCGATCGGGGTGTTCCCCCAGACGCTCTACGCGCTTCTGCCCTATCCGGTCGACTTCGAACCCTACACCGGCGTCCATGTCACCGAGAGCCTCGGCGTGCTGATGTTCACCGCCTTGGGCTTCGTCATGTTCCTCAAGGCGCTCGACCCCGAGAATACGATCAGCATCGATACCGACTGGTTCTATCGCACAGGCGCGCGGCACTTCATGTGGCTCGCCGAAAAACCGCTGGCGCGCTACGAGAAGGCGGTGAGCGATGTGTCCGAGACGGCGGCGCTGCCCCTTCTGCACGGGATGGCACGGGCAGGACTGCGGATCGATCTCCACGGCGTGGACGCCTTGGTGAACGCCGTCGCTCGCGCGATCCTGCTCGGCGGTGGGGCGCTGCGGCGGCTCCAAAGCGGCGTCGTGACCCATTACGCGCTGGCGATGATCGCTGGTGTGATCGCGGGGATCGCCGTATTCGCTGTAGCGTGGCGGTAGGGGGCGCGATGGAGCTCCCACTACTTAGCCTCATCGTGTTCACGCCCGTCGCCGGGGCAGCGGTGCTGTTGTTTCTACACCACGACGATGCGGTGCGCTGGACGGCGCTGGCTGTCACCGTCCTCGACCTCACACTCTGCATCACTATGCTGACCGGCTTTGACACCACTACCCACGAGATGCAGTTCACCGAGACGCACCCGTGGGTGCCCGCGCTCGGGATCACTTATTCGCTTGGTATCGACGGAATCAGCGCGCTCTTCGTGTTCCTGACCGCGCTGTTGGGCTGGATCTGCGTGCTTGCCTCGTGGGTTGCGATCGACCGCAAGGTGAAAGAGTTCATGGTCAGTCTGCTGGTCATGCAGGCGCTGATGCTGGGGGTGTTCTGTGCGCTCGACCTGTTCCTGTTCTACGTCTTCTGGGAGGCGATGCTGATCCCGATGTACCTGATCATCGGCGTCTGGGGCGGCGACGGCCGGGTCTATTCAGCGTTCAAGTTCTTCCTCTATACGCTGGCAGGCAGCCTCATGTTCCTGATCGGTGTCATCGTGCTCTATTTCCACGGTGGTGAGACCTTCGACATCCGTGCCCTGATGGCGCAGGATTTGCCGTTCCGGGTCCAGTCATGGCTGTTCTTCGCCTTCCTGATCGCCTTCGCGGTCAAGGTGCCGATGGTCCCGGTCCATACCTGGCTGCCGGACGCCCATGTGCAGGCGCCGACGGCGGGCAGCATCATCCTCGCCGGTGTGCTCCTGAAGATGGGCGCCTACGGGTTCCTGCGGTTCTCGCTGCCAATGCTGCCGGAGGCGTCGGTGCACTATTCGATGCTGATGCTGGCGCTTTCGGCGCTTGCAATCGTCTATGGTGGGTTGCTTGCTCTGGCACAGGACGACCTGAAGAAGCTGGTGGCCTATTCCAGCATCAGCCACATGGGCCTCGTGACGCTGGGGATTTTCACGCTGAACCTCCGTGGGCTCGAGGGCGGCATCCTGCAAATGTTCAATCATGGCATAACGACGGGCGCGTTGTTCCTGTTCGTGGGCCTTATCTACGAGCGGACCCATACCCGCAGCATCGCGGATTATGGCGGGCTGATGAAGGCGGCGCCGGTCTATACGGCGTTTCTTGCGCTGTTCGCCCTGTCGTCGATGGCGCTGCCGGGAACGAATTCGTTCGTGGGCGAGTTGCTGGTGCTGTCGGGCGCGTTCGCAGCCAGCCTGGCTGTCGGCGGCGCTGCCGTTCTTGGGGCTTTGCTGGGCGCGGTCTATCTGCTTGGCATGTATCGGAAAGTCGCGCTTGGTCCGGCCAGCATCGGCGTGCGGTTCAAGATCCGCGACGTGAACGCCCGCGAGATGGCGGCGATCCTGCCGCTAGCCGTCTTCGTTCTTTGGGTCGGGCTCTATCCGAAGCCCTTTCTCGAAATCATCGATGCCTCGGTGAAGCATCTACTAGCGCAGGTGCACGGTAAGGGGAGCGCCCAATGACCGCTGCTGCGCTTTTCCAGTCGATTCTGGCGAGCCTGCCCGAGATCGTCGTGGTTACCGGGGCCTGCATCCTGCTGATCCTGGGGCAGTTTGTGCGGAAGGGGCAGGAACATTTCCTTGTCTGGGCTTCAGGCGCGGTCGTGCTGATTGCCGCCCTGGGGACACTCATGCTGGCGGGCGAGGTGCGGCCGGCCTACTCGGGCATGTTCGTCGCCGACCGCTTCGCGGCCTTCTTCAAGGTCGTGTTCTACATGGTCACAGTTCTGACATTCCTTCTTTCGCGAAAATATGCCGAGATCGAAGGGATCGGGAGCAGTGAATACTATGTACTGCTGCTCTTGGCGCTTTCGGGAATGATGATCATGGCCTCGGCGACCGACCTCCTGTCGATCTATGTAGGCCTCGAACTGATGGTACTCTGCACCTATGTGTTGACCGGCTTCCTGCGGCAGCAGCGGCGGTCGAACGAAGCGGCGCTGAAATACGTGATCCTTGGCGGGGTCTCGACCGGGATTTTCCTTTACGGCGTTTCGCTGATCTACGGGCTCACCGGCACGACGCAGTTGGACAGGATGGCTGCGGCGGTGACCGGTGATCCGCTCGATCCCGGATTGCTCCTGGCTGTGGTTTTTATCGTCGCGGGGCTGGTATTCAAGGTCGGCGCGGTGCCGTTCCATATGTGGGTCCCGGACGTCTATGAAGGCGCGCCTACGACGATCACCGCCTTCATGTCGGTGGGGCCCAAGGCAGCGGCGTTCGCTGTGATCCTGCGGGTGTTCCTCAACCCACTGGTCGCAGCCTCGAACGTCTGGATCATCGTCGCGGTCATTGCAGCAGTGACGATGGCGCTCGGCAGTTTCGTGGCGCTGGTGCAGGACAATTTCAAGCGCCTCTTGGCCTATTCCAGCATCGCCCATGCCGGGTTCGCCATGTTCGGCGTGGCGGCCGGCGGTGCGGACGGGGTCGCCAGCGTGATGCTCTATTTGCTGATCTATGCGTTCATGAACCTCGGCATCTTCGGCATCGTCATCATGATGCGGAACGGCGATTTCTCGGGCGAGGTCATCGAGGACTACGCTGGTTTCGCCAAGTCGCATCGCGGGCTGGCGCTTCTGATGCTGCTTTATCTGTTCTCGTTGGCCGGCATTCCGCCGACAGCCGGGTTCTTCGCCAAGTTCTACGTGCTCGTCGCACTCGTCGAGCGGGGTTTCGTCATGCTGGCGCTGATCGCAGTGCTGCTGAGCGCCGTTGCCGCCTACTTCTACATCCGCATCGTGATGGTGATCTACATGCGCGAGCCAGAGGGCGCGTTCGACCCGGCGCTGACGCCCGCGGTCGGCGCCACACTCGCCTTAACCGCTGCCGGCACCATCGGCATCGGCTTATTTCCGGCGTGGTTTCTGAGGCTTGCTCAACATGCCGCAGTTGGCGGCTGATCGATTGGATTTGCAATGATCCGGCCGACGGAATACTCTGGCCGTGCAAGAAAGGAATGCCCAAGTCGCTTTCCAGGGCGCCCGCATCACCGGTCCCAAAGGGGTCGGTAGCGGCCTGAGCAAAGCCCTCGGTAGGTGACCGGGGCTACGCGACGTGACCGGAATGGAGTTCCTGCCGGTTCTTTTCATGGTCGCCGGAATTGTTCTGGTGGCGATGGTTACGCTTTTTGTCTCCTCGCTACTGCGCCCATCCAATCCCTATCCCGCGAAGAACATGCCCTATGAATGCGGCATGGACCCGGCGGGCGAAGCCGCCGGAGGCCGCTTCAGGGTGCAGTTCTTCATCATCGCAATTCTATTTGTCGTCTTCGATGTCGAGACGATGTTCCTTTTTCCCTGGGCCGTTGTCCTGAAAGAGATCGGGCTAGTCGGCTATGTCGAGATGTTCATCTTCATTTTGCTGCTTCTCGTGGGCTTCGCCTACGCCTGGCTGAAGGGAGCGCTGGAATGGGAGGCGTAAACAACGCGATCCGCGACAGCGTGCTGTTCACTACGGCCGACAGCCTTATCAGCTGGAGCCGAAGGTCGGCGCTGTGGCCCGAAACCTTCGGCATTGCCTGCTGCGCCATCGAGATGATCTCGGCGGGGTGTGCCCGCTACGATCTCGACCGCTTCGGCGTGGTGTTCCGGCCTTCGCCGCGCCAGTCCGACGTGATGATCATCGCCGGCACCATAACGCGGAAATTCGCGCCCGTGGTGCGCCGGCTCTATGACCAGATGCCGGAGCCGCGCTGGGTCATCGCCATGGGCACCTGCGCCATCTCGGGCGGGGTCTACAACACCTATGCGGTGGTGCAGGGGGCGGAGACCTTCGTGCCGGTGGACGTGCATGTGCCCGGCTGCCCGCCGCGGCCCGAGGCGCTGATGCACGGCTTCCTTCTGCTTCAGGAGAAGATCAAGAAATCCAGGGCGCTGGCCGGGACGCCTCTGGACCGGGTCGCGGTACCATGAGCGCGGAGACGTCCCTCATCCGCACCCTGATCGCGGAACGTTTCGGGGAGGCAATCGAGGAGCTTGGCTTCTCGCATGGGGTTCACGCTTTCGCCGTTCCGCCTGACATGATCGTCGAGCTTTGCCGGTTCCTCAAGGAACACCCGGCGCTGCGGTTCGATTTCCTGTCCGACATCTGCGGGGTCGATCATTACCCCGAGATGCCCCGCTACGAGGCGGTGTACCACCTCTATTCGCTGCCGAACAAATGGCGCGTTCGCATCAAGTGCCGCCTCGGCGATCCGCCGCGGGTCCCGTCGGTGACGGGGGTCTGGCGCACCGCCAACTGGCACGAGCGCGAGGCCTGGGACATGTACGGGATCAGGTTCGAGGGCCACCCCGACCTGCGCCGGATCTATATGTGGGAAGGGTTCGAGGGCTTCCCGCAGCGCAAGGACTTTCCGCTCCGGGGCTACAAGGACAAGCTGAACCCGTTTGGCGCCGAAGGCCCGCCGCCGACACAGCCCGACCTTGCCACCAAGGACATTCCATAGGGAGGCCGTTCCACACCGGGACTTGAGATGACCGAAGTCACGGAACTGAGCTTGCCAGAAGCCGATGCGCCCCACACCAGGGAGGTGCTTCTCAACCTCGGCCCGCAGCATCCCAGCACGCATGGGGTGCTGCGGCTCGTCCTCGAGTTGGACGGCGAATATGTCGCACGCGTGGACCCGCATATCGGTTACCTCCACCGCGGCACCGAGAAACTGGCCGAGAGCTTTACCTACACCCAGATATTCCCGCTGACCGACCGGCTCGACTACCTCTGCCCGCCCTCGAACAACCTGGCCTTCGCGCTTGCAGTGGAGAAGCTCCTGGGCATCGAAGCGCCGATCCGCGCACAATATATCCGCGTGTTGATGGCCGAACTGGCGCGGATTTCCGGTCATCTCCTGATCATCGGCGCGCTCCCGATGGACCTGGGCGCCATGACGGCGTTGCTTTACGCCATGCGCGAGCGCGAAATGATCATGGACCTAATGGAGATGATCAGCGGGGCGCGCATGCACACCTCCTTCTGCCGGGTCGGCGGTGTGCGCGAGGACCTGCCCGACGGGTTTTTCCCCAAGATCAGGGAGTTCTGCGATATCTTCCCGAACCGGATACGCGACTATGAACGGCTGCTTGAGAACAACCGCGTGTTCCTGAAGCGCACGCAGGGGATCGGCGTGATCTCCGCCGCGGACGGCATCGATCTGGGCCTAAGTGGCCCGAACCTGCGCGCCTCGGGCGTCGACTGGGACATCCGCCGCGACGAGCCCTATGAGATCTACGACCGACTCGCGTTCAACGTTATTACCCGCGATGAAGGCGATTGCTACGCGCGCTGGCGATGCCGCGTCGAGGAAATGCGCGAGAGCGTACGGATCATCGAGCAATGCCTCGACCATATGCCCGACGGGCCGTTCCAGATCGACATGCCGACAATCGCCTTCCCGGTGGACAAGGACAGGGTGCACTGCTCGATGGAGGCGCTGATCCAGCATTTCGACCTGTCGGCTTATGGCTTCAAAGTGCCGAAGGGCGAGGTCTATTCGGCGATCGAGGCGCCAAAGGGCGAACTCGGGTTTTACATCATCAGCGACGGGTCGCAAAAACCGTTCCGTATGAAGGTGCGGGCACCGTCGTTCGTCAACCTTCAGGGACTGTTCGGGGTCACCAACGCGCGCTACCTGGCGGACATGATCGCCGTGCTCGGCAGCCTCGACCCCGTGATGGCGGAGGTGGACAAGTAGCAGGGGATTTGGACGCGATGACCATGCGCGAAAAGATCGAAGAGGCGGCGGCGCGGTATCCCGACCAGCGCTCGGCGATCATGCCCGCGCTTCTGATCGCGCAGGGAGAGCATGGCCATCTGCCCGGCCCGGTGTTGGAAGAGGTCGCCGACATCCTCGGTGTCGAGCGGATCTGGGTCTACGAACTGGCGACCTTCTACACCCTCTTCCATACCGAGCCGGTGGGTATGTTCCACCTGCAGCTCTGCGACAACGTCTCCTGCATGCTGTGCCGATCCGAGGTCCTGCTGAGGCACCTAGAGGCTGCGCTGGGGATCAAGAATGGCGGTACGACGCCGGACGGGCTGTTCACCCTTTCGACCGTCGAATGCCTCGGCGCTTGCGAGATGGCCCCGGTGATGCAGGTCGGCGACGACTATCACGGCGACCTCGACATCGCGCGGATCGACGCGCTTCTGGACAGGCTGCGTGCGACGGTGCGGCAGGCGGCTGGCGCCGATCTCGCCGCCGCAGGACCGCCGGGAGAATAGCGCGCCATGTTCGAACCCGTCCTTCTCA
The DNA here is from genome assembly GCF_044778005.1 of Mesorhizobium sp. IMUNJ 23033. Taxonomy (NCBI): domain Bacteria; kingdom Pseudomonadati; phylum Pseudomonadota; class Alphaproteobacteria; order Hyphomicrobiales; family Phyllobacteriaceae; genus Mesorhizobium; species Mesorhizobium sp. IMUNJ 23033. The sequence continues at coordinate 12,915 of NZ_JBJACT010000046.1, read as the reverse complement.
GGAACGTGGACGTGCCGGATGGCCATCTGCTCTCGACCTACGAAGCCGGTGGTGGCTACCAGGCACTGGCCAAGGCGCTTCGCGAGCACACGCCCGACGAGATCATCGACCTCGTCAAGAAATCCAACCTGCGCGGTCGCGGCGGGGCCGGATTCCCAACCGGGGCGAAATGGAGCTTCGTGCCTAAGCGTGCCGGCAAGCCGAAATACCTGTGCTGCAATGCCGATGAGGGCGAGCCGGGCACCTTCAAGGACCGGATCATCATGGAGCGTGACCCGCACCAACTGATCGAGGGCATGGCGATCAGCGCCTACGCGATAGGAGCAGAAACCGCCTATGTCTACATCCGCGGGGAATACACGCTGGCGATCTGCCGGCTGGAGCGGGCGATCGCCGAGGCTCATGCGAAGGGTTATCTGGGAACGCGGATTCTGGGCTCGAATTTCAGCTTCGTCGTGCACATCCATTGCGGCGCCGGCGCCTATATCTGCGGCGAGGAGACCGCGATGCTCGACTCGCTCGAAGGCAAGCGGGCGCAGCCGCGACTGAAACCGCCGTTTCCGGCGGTCGAAGGGCTCTACGCCAGCCCGACCGTGATCAACAACGTCGAGACGCTGGCCTGCGTACCGCATATCGTGGAGCGAGGGCCGGACTGGTTCCGCGGCATCGGCCCGGACAAGAGCCCCGGCCCGAAGCTCTATTGCCTCAGCGGACAGGTACGGAAACCGGGCCTTTACGAACTGCCGATGGGGATACCGCTGCGCGAACTGGTCGAGGACTGCGCCGGCGGGCCGCTACCGGGGCGCAAGCTCAAGGCGGTGATCCCAGGCGGGGTCTCGGCGCCGCTGATCCCGGAGCGCGGGCTGGACGTGCGGATGGACTTCGACTCGCTGGCCGCCGCTGGCTCGATGCTCGGCTCGGCCGGGGTGATCGTGATCGACGACTCGACCTGCGTTGTCAAAGTCGCCACCCGGATCATCGAGTTCTTCCACCACGAGTCCTGCGGCAAGTGCACCCCCTGCCGCGAAGGGTTGAACTGGGTCGTGAAAGTCCTGCGCCGGGTCGAGGCAGGCCAGGGCGAGCCGGGCGATCTGGAACAGCTGGAGGCGCTCTGCAAAGGCATTTTCGGCAACACGTTCTGCGCTCTGGGCGACGGCGCGGCGATGGGCCTGCGGGCAGCACTGGCGCATTTCGAGCATGAATTCGTCGCGCATATCGAAGAGCGGAGGTGCCCGTTTCACTGAGGAGGACGCAGCGAGAGGACCGCGAGGAAAGCCATGGTTAGCGTGACAATCGATGAACGAATGCTGGAAGTGGAGGCCGGCTCTACTGTGCTCCAGGCCGCCGAGCGTTTGGGCATCGACATCCCGACCTTCTGCTATCTGAAACGGCTACCGGCGCTGGCCTCCTGCCGCATGTGCTTGGTGGAGATTGAGGGGCAGCGGCGGCTACAGCCTGCTTGCGCCACCGCGGTCACCGACGGCATGGTGGTGCGGACGAATACGCAGCTGATCGACGAAACCCGCTCTTCCATGCTCGACATGCTGCTCGCCAACCACCCCCTCGACTGCCCGATCTGCGACAAGGGCGGCGAGTGCGAGCTTCAAGACATGGTGATGGCATACGGGCCCCGCACAAGCCGGTTCCGCGATGCCAAACGTGTGTTCCACTCCGAGGACATCCGTCTCAGCCCGGTCATCATCATGAACGTCAACCGCTGCATCCAGTGCCAGCGCTGCGTCAGGATGTGCGAAGAAGTCGTCGGCGCGGTAGCCTTGGGCACCGTCGAAAAAGGCATGGATACCGCCATCACTGGCTTCGAGGGCAGTCTCGCGAGTTGCGATCAATGCGGCAATTGCGTCGAGGTCTGCCCAGTCGGCGCGCTGATGAGCTTCCCCTATCGCCACAAGGCGCGGCCCTGGGATCTGGTCGAGACCGACACGGTCTGCCCGCATTGCGGCACCGGCTGCCAACTGACCGTCGGCACGCGCAAAGGCGAGTTCATGCGGGTCCGCTCGAAGGTGGAGCACGGAGTCAACCGCGAAACGCTCTGCGTGCGCGGGCGCTTCGGCCTGGATTTCGTCGGGAGTCAGGACCGGATCAAGCGGCCGATGATCCGTCGTGACGGGGTCCTGGTTCCGGCTTCCTGGGACGAAGCGGGGGACTACCTCCGCCGGCGGCTGTCGGCAGTCGCCAGCAAGGCTGCGGGCGGGCTGGCCTCGCCGCGCCTGCCCAACGAGGTGCTTTATCAGTTCCAGAAGCTGATGCGGACAGCATTCCAGACCAACAATATCGACTGCTCCTCGCGCTGGTCCACGCCCTTTGATGCGCTCGGCCCGTTGGTGGCCGCCTTCTACACCCGCACGCCGCTGGAGGAGGTGATCGGCAACGACTGTGTGCTTGTCGTCGGTGGCAACGTGACGGACGAAAACCCAGTCACCGAATATTTGCTTCGAGACTGTGTACGGCGGCGACAGACCAGGTTACTCATGCTCTCGGCGCGGCCATCCCGTCTGGACGCCGATGCGCGGGCGGTCGTTCGCGTGCCGCCGGGCGGTGAGGCTCAGGGCCTTGCCACGGTGGTGAGCGGACTGGGGGCGGCTGGTCAGGCACTGCCGGGCGACGTTTTTACGAACAGCGGCGCAACAACTGGCCGGCCAGCAGCGGCCACCGACAGCGACGGTCCGGACCGCCTGGCTGCAGCGCTGCTGGAAGGCAGGAGCGTCACCGTGCTTGTCAGCGCCGACCTCTTGAGATCACCCCTAGCGCGCGCGACGTTGTACCAGCTCAACAACCTTTTGCAGGTTCTGCGCGCACTCGGTAAGGGGCTGGCGATGCAGTTCCTCTTCGACCGTGCCAACCAACTGGGCGCCTGGGACATGGGCGTTCTGCCGGCGGCGCTGCCGGGGCTGCGCGCGCTCGCCAATGATGCGGCGCGCGCAACTCTCGAACGGGCCTGGGGCGCCGAAATCCCGTCTGAACCGGGTGTGGATTTCGATGCCATGCTGGAGCTCTGTGACAGGAAGCGAATGGGTGCGCTCTATATCGCCGGAAGCGACCCCCTGATGTCTTATCCCGATCGGGGATTCGTGCAGCGGGCGCTTCGCGCCGCCGATCTCCTGATCGTGCAGGACGCGTTCCTCACGGATACGGCGGGCCTGGCGGATGTCGTGCTGCCCGCGGCGAGTTATGGCGAGGAATCCGGTACGTTCACCAACAACGAAGGCCGCACACAGAAGGTCTGCAAGTTCCGCGAACCCGCCCTCGAGGCGCGGCAAAATCTGGCGATATTCGACTTCGTTGCGGCGCTTCGCGGCCAAGCGTTGCGGCCGTCGATCCATGACGAAATCTTCGGCGAGATTGCCCGGCTGGTTCCGGCCTACCAAGGGTTGACGCAGGACGGGCTTGGCGCCGACGGAGCTTTCACGAAGGCGGCCTTTGCGCCACCGGTTGGCGAGTTCTACGTCCTCCCGCCTGCCCCCATTTCAGCCGACCGGCTCATGCTGGTCACCGGCAACTGCCTGTTCCACAACGGATATCTTTCCGAGCGCTCGGAGATCCTGAATACGGTCGCGGATGACCCATATGTCGAGATAAGCGCGCCGGATGCGGTGCGGCTTGACCTTTCGGATGGCGATCAGGTGGTCGTGCGATCCGCCCAGGGCGAATTGACGGCGAAGCTCAAGGTCAATAAGCGTTTCCCCGCGGGCCTCGTGTTCGTTCCCGAAAACTACAGAACCCTGCGTCTCAACAGCCTGATGCGGCGGGGCGAATACCCATGTCCGGTGGAAGTTCAAATGGCGCACGCGGCCTTCGAGATCGCCACTGTCGCCGGGGTCGAGGCGCGTCCTGAGAATCTGGGCTGAGGCACTACGCGCTCCCCACCGGCAGCCCGCCCGCCCCTGCACCCTTGAGCCGGCGTCGTCAGTGATAACCTGTCCCGGCAATGTAATCGTACAGCACCTGCTCGTTGTTCAGCAATTCGTCGAGCCGGTGCTTGACCACGTCGCCGATGCTCACCACGCCGACAGTGGCGCCGCCATCCATGACCAGCACATGGCGCGTGCGCCGGTTGGTCATGGTCGCCATCACCGAGGGCAGCAAATCCTGTATCGAACAGGTCGCCACACTGCGGTTCATGATGTCGGCGACCCGCATCATGGGCGCCCTGGTTCCGTGTTCAGCCACGGCATTGCAGCAGTCCCGTTCCGACAGCGTGCCCAGGCAATCCCCCCCGGGGAAACGGCTGACGACCACGAAGCCGATGTTGTTGTCCCGAAACAGCCGTAGCACTTCCACCATCGTCTGACTTGGAGTGACTGAGATGACCTCGGGAGCCTTGGTCTTCAAGATTTGGCAGACCAGCATATGAGCCTCCTGTCTGCGCGCTCCGGCTTGCCAGCTGGCGCGCCTTTACGTTCGTCGGATATTCCGCCACCAGTTGTACCCCTGCGGCTCGCTCGTCTCGACCAGCACGTCCTGTTCGGTGTTCAGGCGTGCAGCGACTACGCCGCCGCCGGTCATCGCCTTGCCCGGCTTGCCGAGCAGATCGTCGCGCCCGATCACCAGGTCATGCGAGGAAAAACTCGAGAATTCGTACTGTTGGCCAAGCGCGATCGCGTCCGCCGGGCAGGCGTCCTCGCACAGCCCGCAGAATAGGCACCGGGCCATGTCGATCTCGAATTTTGCCGGGCGTCGGTTGCCCTTCTCGTCCTCGTAGGGGATGACTTCGATGCAGTAGCAGGGACAAATCCGCGCGCAGAGTTCGCAGGCCACGCATTTGATCTCGCCCTCTTCGTCGCGCTTGAGGAAGTGATGCCCGCGGTAACGCGAATAGGGCAACCATTTTTCCTTGTCCGGATACTGCATGGTCACGGATTTGGAGAACATGTAGCCGAAGGTCAGCGCCAAGCCGTTCGCCAGATCGGCGAAGAACGCCCAGCCGATCCATGTTCCAATTCTGTCCAGTGCGCGCGACATCGTCGCCCCGCTGCGGAGCCGCTGCGGCCCCTAAAGGAAAGCAACACCGGTTATGATTATGTTCGCCATTGACAGTGGAAGCAAGACTTTCCACCCGATCGCCATCAGTTGGTCGTAGCGGTAGCGTGGGAAAGTGAAGCGGAACCAGATAAACACATAAACGAAGAACGCGACCTTGAGCAGGAACCAGAGGATCGGTGGCAACGGGACCAGCACGCCGTTCCAGCCGCCGAAGAACAGGATCACCGCCAGGACCGACGTCAGAAGCATGATGGCGTATTCACTGACCATGAAGAACGCAAAGCGGATACCGCTGTATTCGGTATGGAACCCGGCCCCCAGATCGCCTTCCGCTTCAGCCAGGTCGAAGGGAATGCGCTGCGCTTGGGCCAGCCCGGCGACGAAGAACACGAAGAACCCGACCGGTTGGTAGACGATGTTCCAGACATTGGCTTGCGCCCGCACGATCTCGAGCAGGCTCATGGATTGCGCAAGCATTACCACCCCGATGACCGCGAACCCCATCGGGATCTCGTAGCTGATCATCTGAGCGCAGGTCCTGAGGCTGCCCAGGACAGCGTATTTGCTGTTCGCCGCCCAGCCGCCGAAGATGACGCCATAGACCTCAATCCCGATCACCGCAAAGACGAAAAGCAGCGCCACGTTCATGTTGGAGACGTAAAGAGTGATCTCAGTGCCGAGGACCGAGACGGATTCGCCGAAGGGGACCGCGACGAACACCACGAAGGGCGGAGCGAGCGCCAGGATTGGCGCCAATTTGAACAGGAAGCGGTCGGCCTCGGCCGGGATGTGGTCCTCTTTGGTCAGAAGCTTGATCCCGTCCGCCACCGGCTGCAGCAGCCCATGCCATCCCACACGCATCGGCCCCATCCTCTGCTGGATGTGCCCCGCGATCTTGCGTTCCAGCCAGGTCAGCGGCAAGGGCAGCAGCAGCAGGATCGCAATCAGCAACGCGACCTTGAAGACGATCAGCCCGAGAGCAACGACGAGTTCCATGATCCGAGGTCACTCGTTCAACGGGACGAGACCCGCGACCCGATTAGCACTGTCAGGCTGCGCTGGGCGTGGCAATTGCCAACGGTGGCGCAACTTATGCAATGGTATCACAGCCTTGCCATCACTGGCTACGATGCGTGCGGCGCGGCGCTTAGTTGGGACGGCAGCGCGAAACGAACTGCCATTCAATATTGTCTCGTACATTTTCGATAGAGCGCCTATCCTAGCGTCAGATCAACCGTGAAACTTGTGTCGGAACGCAGCCTCAAGACGACGCCCGCGCTTCCTACCAGTTCTGCCTGGCACCTGGCGTTTTGGGACTGAGTGTTGCGCGACGCAGCACCAGCGTCAGGGGCGACCCATGCAACTCAGTTCAAGCAGCTTTGCGAACGGTACGACGATCCCGCGGCGTTTCACTTGCGACGGTGAGGATCGTTCCCCTCCCCTCGGCTGGACCGGCGCTCCGGCCGGAACCCGCAGCTTTGTCCTTCTCTGCGATGATCCAGACGCTCCGGTGGGGATCTGGCATCACTGGGCGGCCTATGACATTGCGGCCGATTGTGTAGGGTTGGCCGATGGCGCCGGCGAGCACGCCGGCAAGCAAGGCTTCAAGCAGGCAACCAACGATTTCCGGCGACCATGTTACGGTGGTCCCTGCCCACCGCATCGCCATGGCCGACACCGCTATCACTTCCGGTTGCTTGCGCTGTCGATCGATCACCTGCCGCTCGGCAACGGCCCATCGTGTCAGGCGGTCGAACGAGAAGCGCGCAGGCATCTCCTCGCCGAGGCGGTTCTCGTCGGAGTATATGAGCGATGATGGTCTTCGCTCGTGTGAACTCTGGCAATTGAGGAAGGCCTGCGGGTCATGAGCGGCACGAGTGATCGTGATGGACCTGGCTGGTACGCGTCATGCGGATCTTTCTCTGTGGCGACGTGATGACGGGGCGAGGCATAGACCAGGCGCTTCCACATCCGTGTGACCCTCGTCTTCACGAGCGCTATGTGCAATCGGCCATAGACTATGTCCGGATGGCGGAGGAGGCGAACCAACCGATACCGACACCGGTCGACTTCTGCTACATCTGGGGCGCAGCGCTGCAAGAATTGGAGCGGGCGCGGCCGGACGCGAGCATCATAAATCTTGAAACCAGCATTACGCGCTGCGATGCCTTTGTCGCCAAAGGCATCAACTACAGGATGAGCCCCGAGAACGCCGACTGCCTCGTCGCCGCGGGGATCGACTGCTGCGTTCTCGGTAACAATCACGTTCTTGATTGGGGGCGCGCCGGACTGCTGGAGACCCTGGCAACGCTCGAGCGTTTGCAGATCAAGACCGCTGGAGCGGGGCGCAATGCCGCCCAAGCAAGCGCCCCGGCGATTTTGACAGACACCGGCGCGAGGCGCGCACTTGTTTTTTCGTTCGCCTCGAAGACGAGCGGCGTCCCTCGACATTGGGCGGCGACGCATGACCGGGCCGGAGTGAACTTTCTACCTGCGCTTTCCGATGCGACTGTCGCAGCGATCGCCGATCTGGTGGCCGCTGTCCGACGAGAAAATGATGTGGTCGTGGTCTCTCTTCATTGGGGACCAAACTGGGGCTATGACATCCCGGAGGAGCAAAGGTGGTTCGCCCGCGAACTGATCGACAGGGCGGGCATATCCATCGTTCACGGCCATTCATCGCATCATGCCAAATCCATCGAAGTGTACAAGAATCGCCTCATTCTCTATGGCTGCGGCGACTTCTTGAATGACTATGAAGGCATCAAAGGCCACGGGGAATTCCGGTCCGACCTTGCCCTGATGTATATCGCTGACCTTGGTCCCGGAAGTCTGGATCTGGTCGCTCTCGAACTGGTGCCCCTCCAGATCCGCCGGTTCCAGCTCATCCACGCGACGAACAGGGACGTTGCCTGGTTGCGGCAGACTCTGAACCGAGAAAGCCGGCAGTTTGGTACGTGCGTTGGAACTGCGCCAGGGGGGAGGCTTGCGCTGTCCTGGCCGACAATGTGAGCTTGCGGTGGGCACGGTCATCCAATTGAGCTAAGATGAGCGAACCGCAGAAAGTGGCCGCAGTTTCGCCAAGTGCGTCCAGCGGCCCAACTTCGCTGCTTGGAAGCACGCGTTTCTTGTGAATGGCGCTCGTTGCCATGACCACGCCGATCGTCCTGCCTTGGCCGTTGCAAAGCCGCCTGGAGGCGGTAGCGCGGGCGGTGCTGCAACCTGGCGCCCAGCCTCAGATTGATTTCTCGCGACCAATCGGCGAGGCCGGACTGGCGTCGCCGGACTCCGTGTCGTGGCGCGTGTTCAAGAACCCGATCTCGCTGTTCATCGGCGGCGTCACCGCCGTGATCATGGAGCTTGCAGAACCGCGGGTGCGCACAGGCGTATGGGAGCATACGTCTTTCCGCCTGAATCCAATTCGGCGACTACACAGCACGGGGCTCGCTGCCATGGTGACGATCTACGGTTCCCGCACCACGGCCGAGGCCATGATCGCCCGCGTTCGGCGGATACACGACCGGGTCGCAGGCGTGACATCGTCGGGCGAGACGTATTGCGCCAATGACCCCGACCTTCTGAACTGGGTTCAGGGCACGGCTGCATACGGCTTTGTCCAAGCTTATCACGCCTATGTGCGGCAGCTCTCCGCATCGGAGCGCGACAGCTGTTATGCCGAGGGCATTCCGGCCGCGCAACTTTTCGGCGCCACAGGCGCACCGGGATCGGAAGCCGAGCTTGAAGCGCTGTTCCGTGCGACAGCCGGACGGCTGGAGCGCTCGGCCGTTGTGCCCGAATTTCTCGCGATCATGCGTTCAGCGCCTATCCTGCCGCTGCCGCTGAGGCCGGCACAGCACCTGCTGGTAGCGGCTGCCGTTGATCTGGTGCCTGGTTGGATGCAAGCGCTGTTGGGGCTCACCGGGCACGGCTTGCACAGTTGGGAAGCCGAGGCAGTCCGGCAGGCAGGGGCTTTGGCGGATCGCCTCGTTATGGAAACCAACCCGGCCGTTCAGGCCTGCCGGCGGATGCGCCTTCCGGCCGACTATTTGTATGTCCATCGCAGCGCAATCGGGCCCCGTCCATGATTGTCTTGTTCACGGATTTCGGCTTGCACGGCCCCTACACGGGTCAGATGAAGGCTGTGTTGCACCAGATGGCGCCGGGCATCCCCGCGATCGACCTCTTCTCCGATGCGCCGGTCGGCAATCCCAAGGCGTCGGCCTACCTGCTGGCTGTTTATGCGGAGTGGTTTCCTGCGGGAACCGTCTTTCTCTGTGTCGTCGACCCAGGCGTCGGAGGGACGCGCCCGTCGGTCATCGTCCAGGCCGACGGTCGCTGGTATGTCGGCCCCGGCAACGGCCTGTTCGAGCTGATCCAGCGCCGCGCGGCTGAGACGTTCAGCTGGGATATCGACTGGAAACCAAAGCGCCTGTCCGCCAGTTTCCACGGGCGTGACCTGTTTGCCCCGGTCGCGGCCATGCTGGCACGCCGTGAGCCGCCGCCCGGAAGGCCGCGCCTGGATGAAGCAGATCGCCGTAGAGACTGGCCGGAGGACCTCGCCGAGATCGTCTATATCGACCATTTCGGCAATGCCATGACCGGCCTGAGGGCGACCAAGCTGCCAGCTGGCGCAAGGCTCGCCGCAGCAGATCTCGTGCTGGAGGCCGCGACGACCTTCAGCGATCGTCCGCCGGGCATGGCCTTTTGGTACGAGAACTCGAACGGGCTTGCCGAGATTGCTGTCAATCAAGGGCGCGCGGACGGCGAGCTCGGTCTCGCGATCGGTAGTCCTGTGGAGATCGTCCTTTGAACGAAACCGGTTGTCCGTCACGGCGTTGATCTATTGCGATGCGCAAATCAACGAAACGAGGCCCGGGCGCCGATCTGCCGAAGCCGCAAAAAGGCGATGACAAGGCGCGGGCGAAGACCGGCAACAAGCGCCTCGCCGAGCAGATTCGCAAGGTTCTTGCCAAGCACTATGCGAGCAAATACCGGGCGAGGTGAAAAACGCGATCGCTGCATCAGGAATGAGCACGAAGGGAGCTTGTCATGACCGATGGTATTGCTCAGAAAATCTGTACGCCCTGCCGCGGCGGCATTGCGCCGCTAACGGAGGAGGCAGCCGAGGGCTATCTGTCCCAGACCCCTGGCTGGGAACTGGAGGAGGCGCACCTGCTGCGCCGCAACTTCAAATTTGCGGACTTCCGTCAAGCGCTCAGCTTCATCGACAAAGTTGCCCGGTTGGCGGAAGAAGAAGGGCATCATCCCGACATCTGCTTCGGCTGGGGTTATGCGGCGGTCTCGCTGCAGACTCACAAGATCAAGGGATTGCATGAGAACGACTTCATCATGGCCGCGAAGATCAACCTCATCGCCGGTTCGTAGGGAGGCACTCGGCACCCCAACCACCGGAACGGGTCCAAAAGTTCGCACGGTTAGCGCGATTTCCGGACCCTTAATCGTGGCACCTAAGAGCAGTACCGAAGAGGCTCGTTGATCAGTGGTCGCGCAACATTTCCTCGAGTATTTCCTCGACCGTGTGCGGCGAAATGCCAAGTTCTTGAAATCCGGGCATCTGTGGCGACGAGACGTTGTCGACCTGCATCAGTTCCACTTGATTGCGAGTGACGGGCGGACTCGCAAGTATTTCCGCGGCCCATGCGAGTGCGTGCCAAGTGGCAAATGGCATTGGGACCAGTATGGGTCTAAGACCGGCTTGGTGTGCAACGACTCTGAGAAATTCCCTGTAAGAGTAAACGCGGGGACCGCCGCACTCGTACGTGGTCGCATGCGTTTCCGCCCCCTGCAGCGCTCTTGCGGTCGCCTCTGCCACATCACCCACATAGGCCGGCTGCAATCTCGTCAGGCCCCGACCGAACATCGGATAGATTGGAAGCCGGCGGAGAAGTTTGAGGATAATGGTGAGAAACGCGTCATCCGGTCCGAACATCACCGCCGGGCGGATGATAGTGGCGTCAGCAAACGCGGCACGCACCACCAGTTCGCCTTCACCACGCTTGCGGATGTAGAGCGACGGCGAGGCAACGTCGGAGCCGATGCCCGGGCATGGCAATTGCCAACGGCAGCGCAACTTGTGCGATGGTATCACAGCCTTACCGTCATTGGCTACGATGTGTGCCGTTCGGCGCTTAAACGGGATGGCAGGGCGAAACGAACTGCCATTCAATATTGGCTCGTACATTTTCGATAGAGTGCTTATCCTTACGCCCGATCAACCGTGAAGCTCGTGTCGGAACGCAGCCTCAAGGCGACGCCCGTGCTTCCTCCCAGTTCTGCCTGGCACCTGGCGTTTGGGGACGAGTGCTGCGCGGCGCGGCAATAGCGTCAGAGGTGACCCATGCAGCTCATATCAGTGGAGGTACGGTCATACCGCTCAGCCCATATGTGGGAACCGGTCGATGCATCGATCATCTGCCCGGTCACGAGCACACTATCATGGGCTCTCCGCAGGCTGCCTTCGAGCACGTAGCGGACGCCAAGCTCGCGCCCGACCCGCTTCACGTCCACCGCGCGCCCCTTGTAGACGGACGTCGAGTTACGTAGACGGACGTCGAGTTACGCGCGATGACGAAGAGCCAATTGATGCGCGCCAGACCGGTGATGATGTCTTCAACTATTCCGTCGGCGAAATAATCCTGTTCAGGATCGCCGCTTAGGTTCGAGAACGGCAAGACTGCGATCGAAGGCTTGTCGGGCAATGTCAGCGTTGCCTTGGCTACGACCTCGGCCGGGTCAAGACCAACGACTGTGACGGCCGGCCCGACATAGCGGTAGCCGCGTCGCGGCCGCGTCTCTATCCAGCATGCACCACCGGCCAGGTTTTCAAGGACCCGACGCACCGCCGCAATCTGGACGGTCAGGTTGCTGTCCTCAATGGCTTGCCCGGGCCATGCCGTCTCGATTAGCGTCTCTTTCGGAACCAGCACGCCTGTCCGCTCCACAAGCAGTGCAAGCAGCGCAACGGCCCGTTGGCCGAGCGGCGTCGGCTCAACGCCGTGGAGGAGGATCCCGGCGGCGGTGTCGAGGCGAAATGGACCAAACGCGAGGCTTGCTGCCATTCCCGAAGGAGATACCGTTTGCGATTTTTTCGCAATCATTTCGCAACGGCTTCACGACTGGCCGGCACGACGGGGGCATTCTGTACCGGTGTTTACGGAAGCAACGCCGAGCCGATGGAGGATCAAATGAGCGCCGCCCCAGTCATCCGCATGCCTGACGAGAACAAGGGAGTTATGCTGCGTGGCCATCCGTTGGTGTTTCTCGTCACCGGGGACAATACGAGACACACGAGCATGTTTGACTGGACGAACCCGGCCGGGTTTGCCACCGGTCTTCATGTTCATCGAGTGCAAGAGGAAACCTTCTACGTGCTTGATGGCGAATGCGTCTGGCACGTTGGCGAAAAGACGATCCGCGCGACCCGGTACCTACCTGTTCATTCCACCGGGCGTGCAGCACAACATTACCAATGTCAGCGTAAAACCGGCGCGCGTGCTGATGACCGTCTCCCCACACCCGGGCACGAGGGCTATTTCGAAGAGCTCGCCGATCTGGCTGCGCATGGCTCTCCGGATCCGAGGGTGCTTGCCGAGCTGCGGACCCGTTACGATACCGATCAGCTCTCTACAATGACGACAAGCGCATAGGCGCGATTGGCGAAGGCCCGTTCCGGTGCAACCGCGACCGCCGGTGCTGTCGCCGTCGGTGTCTTCTGTGGATGGCTCCCGTATTGCAAGAGGTAATTCGTTGTTCTGGCGCATTGGTCGGGTGCAGTCTTCTGTCCGGCCTGTTCATGCAGCCGTTCGAAGCTGCTGGCCCTGATGGGGTCGGCGAACAAGGTCCCAATCTGCTTTGCAGGCTATGATGCCTCCGACATCGCATGGGTTATCCCTG
>NZ_JBJACT010000045.1:0-39110 GCF_044778005.1 Mesorhizobium sp. IMUNJ 23033 | reverse complement strand
GGATCGAAGCGGCCAGCACCGTGGCGGTGGTGGTGCCGTCACCGGCAAGGTCGTTGGTCTTCGAGGCCACTTCGCGCACCATTTGCGCGCCCATGTTCTCGAACTTGTCGGAAAGCTCGATTTCCTTGGCCACCGTCACGCCGTCCTTGGTGATGCGCGGCGCGCCATAGGCCTTGTCGATGATGACATTGCGGCCCTTGGGGCCGAGCGTCACTTTGACAGCGTTGTTGAGGAGCTCGACGCCGCGCAGCATGCGGTCGCGGGCATCGGTGGAGAATTTGATTTCCTTGGCAGACATGATTGTTCATCCCGTTCGAAAATTGGAGTGGGCGGTTTGCCGTGAAGCCAGCCCGGTCAGGCGGCCTTCTTGGAAGCCGCGGTTTTCTCGACGTCCATCCCGCTCTTGTCGATGACGCCCATGATGTCGGCCTCCTTCATGATCAGAAGGTCCTCGCCGTCGATCTTGACCTCGGTTCCCGACCATTTGCCGAACAGGATGAAGTCGCCGGCTTTGACATCGGGCACGATCAGCGCGCCGCTTTCGTCGCGTGCGCCCGGGCCGACGGCGATCACTTCGCCTTCCTGCGGTTTTTCCTTGGCATTGTCGGGAATGATGATGCCGCCCTTGGATTTGGTGTCGCCTTCGGCGCGGCGAATGACGACGCGGTCGTGGAGTGGCCGGAATTTCATGGGAAACTTCTTTCTGGGGCCGGCATAGGCGGCCGCTACCCCTGATATAGGCGCGTTGGCACTCGATAGATAGGAGTGCCAGAATTAATTCTCGCGCCAAAATTAATTCTCGCGAATGTCCAAGAAATCGCAGAAAATCATTCGCATTGGAGGAAAACTTTCTGCCGCCGTGATTTTCGCGGACGCTGATTTGTTATTTCAAAGGAGAAATAAAAGGGCGCCGCGACCTTGTTTGCAACTCAATTGAGGCGCATATGTAAAGCTCGTTGATTTGGTCGAGTTGGCTTTGTGTCAGAGCCCCGCCATTCACCACCGAATTCTCGAAAACGAGTGCATGCGCCGGTCCGGCGCACATTTCGTTCCGTTCGGACCCTGGAATGAAACCGACGCTGACCACGGATGTACTGGCAGCGTCGGGCATCGTCCCGGCGGTTCGAGTGGGAATGATACGGAAAGGCGCAGGCGCGCGTTTCCGCGGAAAGCCGCAATTCATGACCAGCCGCACCACACTATCAGTCGTTCGCTTCAGGTCGGCGTTTTCGCTGCCCGGCTTCGATGCGCCGCAACCACCCGGAGAGTATCGCGTCGATCATGACGAGGAAGCCCTCGAAGGGGCTTCCCTGATCGCATGGCGCCGCGTCGCCACCTTCATTCACCTGCCGGCGATCTCCGCCAGCGGAGCCACGCGACAGATGGTGCCGATCGAACCGGCATCGCTCGAAGCCGCACTGGAGCAGGACCAGAGACAATGATGAGAACCACCACCCTGATGCAACGCAACGCACGCCCGGTCCGCCGCGAAGCCGCAACGCATCTCTTTGCCGTCGGACTGGCTGTCCGGCTGAAGGGCGGCTTCGGCACGTTTCCAAAGACCGCGGAAATCTACCGCATCACGGCCACGCTGCCGCCGAGGGGAGACTCGCTGCAATACCGCATCCGCAGCGACGGCGAACTTCATGAACGGGTGGCGACGCAGGACAGTCTCGAACCGGTCGACACGTCGCCCGGTGACACCATAACGCTCATCGAAAGGACGTTCGACCATGTCAAAGGGACAAAAACGCTCGAGCCGGGAGATCAGGAAGCCGAAGCAGGAAAAGGTCCTGCCCAAAGCTGAAAGCGTGTTCGGCACCCAGACCAGGCTTGCCGCCAACATCAGTGCCCCGCGCGGCAAGGGCAAGAACTGACGCGGCGAGACGGGCGATGAAGATCCTGATCGAGTTCTATCGCACCCGGGAAGCGGACGATGCGCATGCCCTGATCGGCCGCGAGACCGTGGAAGCGGCCGACCTCGACGATGCGATCGAAATCGCCAGGCTTCTGGCCAAGACCCTGAACATGCCGCAGCGGCCGGACGCCATGACGATCGCCGACGCGAATGGCGCGGCGCTCTATTCGGGCGCTCTCGCCACGCAAGCGGTCAATGAGGAAAGGCCAGCATCATGAATGCCCGCAACACCGAAACCGATCGGCAGCGCAATGCCGCCGCGCTTCGGATCTGGGAAAACGAGGGTGGCGCGCCGGGACGCGACTTCACGAATCGTCAATATGGCCGCCGCGTCGAAGCGGATCGTTCCTGGACCGTCTATCACGTCTTCACCGGTATTCCGGCGCATGAGGACGGCGTTGCCATGACCGGACTCAACCGGTCGGATGCGACGCGCAGCATGTTGTCCCTCAACCAGCGCAATGCCGAGCGCCGCAGGGCGCGGGTTGCCGCGCCGCCAATTGTCCCGCACGAGACAGCAGCGGGCCAGTCATGACGCTCTCGTTTCCCAACCCCAGCCGCAGCTTTGACGAAACCCGCAACGCCGTCCGCTTCAGTGGCCATGACGGCATGTTCGAAGTGCGCTTCTTCGTCGAGATCGAGGCGCTGGCAAAATCCGACAGCGCCTTGGCCGGGACAGCGGCGTCGGAAACAAAATACCTGTCAGCCTTCGACACCTTGCGATCATCCATCCACAAGGTTGCCGGTAAAGCCTATTCCCGCGACCGCCGCAGTTCCTACACCTTGACTGCCGCCGATTTCCGGTAGGCATGGCACCGTATCAGGAACGTTCTGGTCGTTCAGCGACAACCTCTTTGCCCCTCGACGTGAACTTCGGCGTCTCCTACGATGCCGATCCGCACAAGGTCAGCGAACTGGCGATAGAGGCCGCGATCAGCGTCGGCCGGGTCGAGGCCGACCGGAGGCCGGTCTGCTGGCTGACTGACTTCGGCGACTCCTCGCTGAACTTCGTCCTGCGCTTCTGGATCCCCGACCCCCAGCAAGGCTGACCAACGCGCGCGGCAAGGTGCTGCTGCGCTGTGGGACACATTCAAGGCAAACGGCATAAGCATCCCTATCCGCATCGCGAGATCATCATGAAAGAGGTGGGCGGGCGCTGAGGGTGCGGGCGCGGTGTTCACGGCCAAGCGGCGGCAGGGACGTCAGGATCGTCGGAGCCGACGGCCTGCCGCCGGTGGCATCGAGGCAGTGGCCAGGGCGGTTGGGCGGCGACCCAATGACTGCTTCGCGCCCACGTCGGTCATTCCGACTGGCTTGACCGCCTACCACAAGCACCACAAGCGGACATTGCTGATGCCACGCTGAGGTCGCGGTTGCGCCAGGTTTAGAACGGGTCGATCAGGTGTTCCGCTAGTCTGCTCCGTCCTTTCTTGCTCGCTCAATGAATTTCCCGGCGACCGCTTTGCCGAGTGCGACACCGGCCTGGTTGTCCATCTCGTAGTGGATGCCGGCCCAGATACGGGAATCTCCGGCCTCTTTGCCCACCTTGCGGATGAAGTCAGCATGGCTGGGAAACAGGTACGCAAGGACCTCGCATCGGGCAGTTGAAAGAGTGGAATGGTTGGACGGATAGCTGGGAAAAGGCGGCACCGCGAACAGAGGAGTGATGCTCGGGTCAAGCATGTTCGGGCGCAAGTACCAATATGCGAACTTACCGTCGTTGCTTGCAATGAACGCGTCGAAATGGATTGCTGCGAGCATCGCGTAAGCCCGCGCGGCACGCGGCGGGTTCGAATCTGTCTTGTCCTCGAACATCCACTTGCTGGCATAATCATACCAGTCGGTGAACAGGCCGGATGGGCTCTGCCAATAGAACGCTTTGTAGTTGTTAGGGAATTTTCGCTCAAATTGTCGGACAGCATCCGTCTCGGCCTTTACCGCCTCGGAATGGCAGTCAGGTGGGGCCGGTGGCCTGAATTCATCGGCTGATGCCAACACGATCGGTTTCCAGTTGGGCATCGTTGCATTGCCTGGTTTCTCCCCGACCCACTTGCATGGCCCGGTCGGGACCGTGCCGGTCCAGACTGCGTCGGAGCCATCGGCCTTTGCCCGCGCAATCACCTGTTCAGCCACCCGTCGGCCCAGTTCAAGCCCGGCTGAAGAGTCACTGGGGAACTGAACACCGGCAAGGACACGCGACTGCGCCGCTTCTTCGGCCATTGCTTGGAACGACGACGCCTCGTCCGGAAAGAAATAAGAAAGAACCGTCGCGGCGGCTCCGGCGGCTGCGGCATGCTCCGATGGATAGGAGGGACTCCGCGGCGTAGGCAGCACAACCGACAGTGCCGCATCCGCCTCGCTCGGGCGCGGGCGATTGTAGAAGTACTTCGACTCCCACGCGGCAATGGTGGCGTCGTAGATCGCCATCGTCAAATAGGTATAGACGCGGTGTGCGTTGGGAATCTGCTTGCCTTCGAGAATGCGGTCGTTGACCAGGTCGATCCATCGATAGCCAGGCGAGCCGGCATCCCAGAACGCGATCTTCGCGGCGACCTGCGCATCGTTCTTTGCGATAATATCGCGGAGCTGCTCCAGCTCGGCTGTGGAAGTATCCGGTGGGGGCGGAACTCGGAAGTCCTCGCCCGACGTGATCACCCACGTCTTCCATGTTCCAGCCTTTGGCTCTATCAGATCCGATTGGGCGAAAGCGAAGTTCCCTGACAAAAGGACCACTGCGCAAGCCTTGCATAGGGCGCTAAGCATGTTTGGCCTCCCATGGTTGGTCCCCGGCCCAAAGACGGACGCTTTTCTGGTTTTTACAGCTGCTCCGTCCTAATTTTAGCGATCGCTGATCATAGCGCCGGACACTGCCGGGCAAAAGGGTCAAATATGCGAACAGGGCAGCGTTGTTGGTGACCGCCTTCTTTCTGACTTGAGGCCCGATAGCCGCTGTGACAGCGTCGGCCGGGTCGAGGCCGACCTGCGGCCGGCCTGCTGGCTGACCGACTCCGGCGGTTCCTCGCTGAACTTCGTCCTGCGCTTCTGGATCCACCAGCAAGGCCTGACCAACGTGCGCGGCAAGGTGCTGCTGGCGCTGTGGGACACATTCAAGGCAAACGGCATAAGCATCCCCTATCCGCACCGCGAGATCATCATGAAGGAGGTGGGCGGGCGCTGAGGGTGCGGGGGCGGTGCGAGCCGCCAAGGGGGCAAAGGGCTTCAAGATCATCGGCACCGACGGCCTGCCGGGCCCGGCCGGCGGCATCGAGGCGGTGGCCAAGGGCGGCTGGGCGGGGACCTTCACCTACCCGACCGGCGCCAAGGAAGCGATCGAGATGTCCAAGAAGATCCTGCTCGACTGCGCCACCTCGGTGGAGCCGACAGTGACGGTGGGCACCACGGCGATCACGGCCGAGAATGCCAAGCAGCTGATGGGGAAGTGAGGGGGAAGCAGCGCCCCAGCACTGAGGTTGATACGCAAGGCCCCGGAAGGGGCCTTGTTTTTGGAGACCGCGAAGATAGGCGTCGGACCCGAGCAGCCACGGACTTCTATGGCCATCTCATCGGTATCGGCGGAGCCGCGAATCTGTGTTAAGCCGCCGCTCAACCAACCAAAGGACGACACAGGTGAGCGAACCGACTGTGGCCCAGGCGACCGAAAGCATCTATGCCTCGCTGCGGGCCGACAATGCCGACATCGACGCGCATATCGCGACGCTCAAGGCGGCGCTGGCACGAGAAGGGATGAAACAGGCGGTGTTCGATCCGACCAAATTGGTGCAGAACAACCGCGCGGGCCGCAAGTTGATGCAGGCCTATTTTCGGCAGCGCGGCGTGAGCGTGACGTTTTCGGATTAGCAGAGCTGCGCCCGTCACGGGCTCGCGCGGCCGGCCGCCTTGCTCGTCAGCGTCAATCACACGTTTCCGCAGCCTCAAGCGCTTCGGCACGGGAAGGTTTGTGCAAATCCGCGATCCGTCGAACGGAAGCGTAGAACCTGGGATAGTCGCCGGAGCACAGATCGAACAAACGAAGGAACGCCGGAACCTGTTCGCCGTAGACAGCAGTCGCGGCGAGCTTGGCGTTGTTGATCGCGGCGCTGAACCAGGCGTTGTATCCCCGGTATCCGGCCCATCGCTTGTCGCGCAATTGCCGGTAGCGCGTCCGCAGCCTGTCGATCTCGGCTGCTTTGGCAGCGGCCATCTGCTCCGGGGGACGGGGACTTTCATAGACCTGCCTTAACTCGTCCCGGGTTTTCGACACCAGTCCGAGAAAATCCGCCCTGCGCTTGCGATCGATTTCGTAACTGCGCAATCCGGCGCGATCGCCAACTGCGCGGAGCCATTTCCTTACGCCGGTGGTTTCGACGGCAACCGCGAAAGCCTCGTTGAATGCGGAGTCGTCATCCACATAGATGCGCTGATGCGCCAGTTCGTGAAAGATGAGGCTCGCGAGATAGGTGTCGTCCTGACGGAGCATGGTGCTTAGCAGCGGGTCACTGGACCAGCCCAGCGTGGAATATGCGGTGATGCCCGTGACATAGACGTCTAGCCCCTCTCTATGAAGCTCGACAGCGCTCTCAGTCGCGGATTTCCGAGAAAAGTAACCCCGGTACGGAACGCAGCCGAAGACCGGAAAGCACCATGTTCGTGGCGTCAGGGAGAATTCCGGCGCGGCAAAAACGGCCCAGGTCACAGCGTCCCGACCGACGTCGACATAGCTGCGGTAGCTGTTGTTGTCGGGCAGTGCCAGTTCATCTGTCGCAAACCGGCGTATGGCGCTCGCCGACGTCAACTTGGCGCGCAATGCCTTTGGCGTCGAAGGACCACGGATCAGTTTTCCAACATTTTCGCGCGCCGCCATAATCTGCACATGGCCCCCCAGCGACTGCGCGTAGTAGGAAATGCTTGTGCAACCGGTCGCCACGGACGCCATGATGACAGCGGCAAGCATTCGAAGAACGCGCCTCACTGTTTGCCCACCCCTCGCTCGTCTCCCTATGCAGCAAATGTCTCGATCCCCCGCTCTCAAACAGGCGCACGAATTTTCGTCAAGGTCTGCGGGCGACAGCGGGGCGGAATTTCGACTTTGGCAGGATTGGCAAATGCGGCCATTCGCCTACGATTGACGGAAGTCCACCGCAGGGCGGAGTCGGCGAGATACGGACTGCGGCGTGCCGCCGCCGGGCGCTTACGCTGCGTTTAGCTCCGTCCTGTAAGGATTTTGCAATCCGGGGGGCGCACGCGAATGCTGGACAATTACGAGCTGGACCGGTTTGGCGTGATCCACCAGATCGACGCCACGCCGATCACATACGACAAGCAATACATCTCCTATTACGAGGACTTGAGTGACCGGACCATCAAGCTCGGCTATCAGCGGCTTGGCTGGGTGCTGGGGATTACGGGCGAGATACCGCGGTCGGTGCTGGAGATTGGCTATGGCACCGGCACATTCGTCGAAGCCGCCAAAATTACCGGGGTTGCCGACTGCGCCGGCTGCGACATCACCAAGTTTCCGCTGCCCGAGGGTGTGCGCTTTGTCGATTGGGAGGAGGCGCTTGCCAGCTCCT
This sequence comes from Mesorhizobium sp. IMUNJ 23033, assembly GCF_044778005.1. NCBI lineage: Bacteria > Pseudomonadati > Pseudomonadota > Alphaproteobacteria > Hyphomicrobiales > Phyllobacteriaceae > Mesorhizobium > Mesorhizobium sp. IMUNJ 23033. The sequence goes on along the minus strand of NZ_JBJACT010000045.1, from coordinate 31,622 downwards.
GGGATCTCGTCGCCATGTTCGACGTGCTCGAGCACATTCCGGATCTGGGTTTCCTCGCCCGCCTTCAGGCCCGCCATTTGGCCATCGCCGTCCCTTGCTGCCGCTGGCGTGAGCTCGGCGCCGATGGCGACGCGTGGTTCCGGACGTGGCGGATGCGTCTGCCCAACGAGCATTTGCACCATTTCGACCGTGACTCGCTGGTGGCACTGCTCGCGCATCACGGTTTTGAGTGCGTGACGCTGAATGGATTCGAGGACGGGATCAGGCTGCGGCCGGGCGAAGCGGGTCCCAACATTCTGTCCGGCTTTTTCAGAAAGCTATAGGCCGGTTTCCTCCACGGCTGCGGTCAGGCCGTTCGGAAGAGGGGGCTCCGTTCCCGGTCAACCGCGCCAGCGCATCCACAATCAAATCGCAGAACTTGCGATGGTCGAGCTTGATCGACGGCGTCAAGGATAACGCCGAGATTCAGGCCGAGCAGGCGGCCGGCTGGGTGCCGGGCAAAGCCGCCTTTGCCGCCATGCTGCAGGCGCGCCCGGCGCGCCTGAACGCGGGCGGATTTATGGCGTGGTCGTGAACCCGCACTGCTTCTGTTCCATCTCGATCTGCTTCGTGATGCGGATGGCGTTCTGTGCGTAGGCCTCCGTCACGGTGCCGCTGTTCACCGTCTTGTCCTTCAGCGGACTGACGGCTGCGCAGAGGTGGAAAACATGCTCCGTCTCGGACTTCGCGGCTCCGTTTTCCGGCGCGATCCAGTACACGACATCCTGACCAGCGGGGTGTGCCGGATCCTTCGTCGCCGCAGCCACCGCGGCGGAGTCGGTGGCGATCGCCTGCGCCTGGGCGGCAACCTCGGGCGAACAGGCTGTGGTCGGCTGCCCCGCCTTGATCTGGGCCGCGCAGGTGTTCATGTCCTGGGTGTACTGCTCGACCGATGGGGGTTGGAAGCTGACCCCGATCACCGTCGCGAGCACGGCCAGCACAGCGCCGACGCCGCCGGCAACCTTCTTGCTCTTCGGATCCATGTTCTTGTCGGTGAAGATCAGGAGAACCAGCGGCAGGAAGGCAATCAGCGTGATGATCGCGCCGAGCTGGTTCTGGACGAAGAACCTGAACGTCTCGGATGCGCGGGCTGGGTCGTGCCTGTTGGCCGCCTTCCAAAGCAAGTTGCCGGCGATGGCGAAAATGGCGATCCCGACCAGAATGCCGATCAGCAGCGGCAGGTTTCCCTGGTCGAACTTGTGCCGGTAGAGCAAAACAATTCCGGCGATCTCGCCGCCAATGGCAACGATCCACGAGAGCGCGGCGAACAGGCGGAGGCGGGTGGCGCTGGACTTCTGGCCCTGCGTTGCTTGCCAATCCTTGGTAACGTCTGTAGTCGGCTTGTTGTCGGTCATGACCAGGTCCCCCGGTATCGACACTTTTGCAGGACGGCGTCAAATCGAAAAGCGCCCGGCGCAGCGTCATTGAACGAACGTCTTCGTCGCCTGCCTTGGCGACGAAACCGCCACAGCAGACCATATCCCCATCCTTATTGCGCATGAATGGATTCGTCCACACCCACGGCGGCAGGCGCCGATGGCGACGCCGGGTTCCGGACGTGGCGCATGCGTCTTTTGGAAAACTATAGGCCGGTTTCCTCCGCGGTCAGGTCATGCGGAAGAGGGGGTCACACCTTGGCCTTCGTCAGCCTTTCCAGCGCATCCACAATCAAATCGCAAAACTTCGCATGGTCGAGCTTCATCGCCACGGCGTGGACGCTTATCGCCGGCTCGATTTCAAACCGACCGACTACCGTCTTTTCCGTAATGCTTGCATCTGATACCTTCGCTTGGGGGAGCTGTTCCTGCCATGCGCAGCGCTTTTTTTATCCTCATCCTATTGTTTACAGCTGTTTCAGCGGATGCGCTCGCAGATAGACGCGTCGCGCTGGTGATGGGCAATTCCGCGTATCAAAACGTACCCGGACTTCCTAACCCCAAGAACGATGCCAGTGACATGACCGCCAAATTGAAGGATTTGGGTTTCGAGGTAGTGACCGGTCTGGACCTCGACTTGGTCAGGATGCGTGGCACGGTACGTGAATTTATCAAGAAGCTCGATAGGGCCGACATTGCGTTGTTCTACTATTCCGGGCACGGCCTGCAGGTTAACGGCAACAATTACGTCGCACCTGTGGATGCGCACTTGTCGTCTTATGACGACCTCGATTTCGAAACCCTGCCGATGGACCTTGTTCTGGCGGCGATGGAGCGCAGTTCCAAGGTCAATCTTGTCTTCCTCGATGCCTGCCGGGACAACCCGCTCGCCGAGAATCTTGCCCGGTCGATGGGAACACGATCCGGTTCTGTGGGTCGGGGTCTAGCCAAGCTTGGCAGCGGTGTCGGTTCTCTCATCGCATTCGCAACGCAGCCGGGCAACGTGGCATTCGACGGGTCAGGTAGAAACTCTCCCTTCACAACTGCATTGCTCAGGCACCTTGGTACGCCAGGGCAGGATATCACCCGCGACCTCGTCCATGTGCGACGAGATGTGCTCGAAGCGACGTATGGCAAGCAAGTTCCATGGGACAATTCCTCGCTCACGGGCGATGTGGTGTTGAATCCTCTCCCGATTCAGGAGCCGAAGGCGGAATCCGCCCCCACGCCGGTACCCATCGGGCCCGACAATGCGATTGAGATCGCTTATTGGGAAACGATCAAGGACTCGGCGGACAAGAGCTTCTTTCAGGCGTACCTGCAGCAATATCCGAACGGCGCGTTTGCAGCCCTAGCTAAGTTAAAGATCGACGCCATAAACAGTCGTGTCGATGAGCAACGGCAGGCGACTGAAAGACAAAAGGCGGAACAAGATCGCGTGCAAGGCAGGCCTGTCGAAAAGTCTTCAGACGACGTCAAGACCGTCGCCAGGCTTGAACATCCCAATCCGGAAGTCCAAGCAGAGAGGTCTTCAGTAGAATCTGAGGGCTCCGGCGAACTTGCTCTTTCCACCCAGAGAGAATTATCCAGAATTGGGTGCCTTACTGGTCAGGTCGACGGGAGGTGGGGGGCCGCCAGCCAGAAAGCTTTGATCAACTATGCGAAGCAGCAAGGGATCAAGCTCGCGTCGGCCGAGCCGACGGGGGACCTACTAAAAAGGCTGAAAGCGATTCGGGCTAGGGTCTGCCCCCTTATTTGTGCTGACGGAATGGAGGCGCGAGAGGGTCGTTGCGAGGGTGCGCGTGCTGCCGGTTTAAATGCTTTCGACGGAAGATGGGCTTTGACGAGACGTGCCACCAATTCGTTGTGCGGGTGGCGGGAGCTTACAGCAGACGTATCGATCAAAAATGGCAGGATTTCTGCCCCATCATGGGAAGGAAAAATCGCGAGCGATGGCACCTTAAGGATAATACATCGCTTTGTTCACGAGGGGAAAAGAGAAAGCAACATTTTGAATGGAAAGATAAAAGGTAATAGCGGTAAGGGGAAATTCTACCACGTAGGAGGGCAGTGTGCGGGTATCCTTGAAATAAGAAAAATGTAAACTACACAGCAAGAATTAATTGTCTCGTGTCCATAAGAGCTTATTGGCGTTGTGCCGCTTCCATTCGACACGGTAGCTCTGGCTCCGGATCCGGCAAGCCCATCCTTGCATGCGGTAGCCCCATCCCTCCCCATCCCATGCACCTCTTGACGTCCCCTCCATCCCGCATGTCCAATACGTCCCATCAGGGAGGATCCCGGTGGAGATCGCCACGGCCGATCAGGTCTTTCACTTCGGCGGCTACACGCTCGACCTCGGCAAGGGCACGCTGCGCCATGCCGACGGGCCGGCGTTCCTGCGGCCGAAAGCCTATGCGGTGCTGACGCTTTTGGCCCGGCATATGGGCCGGGTCGTGCCCAAATCGGAGATCATGGATGCGGTGTGGCCGGGCGTCTACGTCACCGAGGATTCGCTGACGCAGTCGGTCCGCGAGATCCGCAAGGTGCTGGGCGACGACCTCGTGCGCACCGTGTCGAAGCGCGGCTATATGCTGGCGGCCGAGGTCGAGCCGGCGCCCGAGATCGGTTCGCAGCCGATCGTGGCGGTGCTGCGCTTTCGCAACGAGGGTGGCAACCCGGCCGACGATCCGATCGTCGACGGCTTTGCCGAGGATATCATCAACGGCCTGGCGCGCTTCGGCACGGTCACGGTGCTGGCCCGCAATTCCAGCTTCTCCTTCGCCTCCTATGCGCGCTCGGAGTGGCCGCAGATCCGCTCGCGCATCGGCGCCGACTATCTGGTCGAAGGCTCGGTGCGCCGGCAGGGCGATCAGATCCTGGCCGCCGTCAATCTTGTCGACGCGGCCAATGCCAGCCAGCTCTGGGGCGACCGCTACCAGGCCGCCGACAGCGGCTTTTCCGCCATCCAGCAGGATATCGTCGAGGAGATCGTCGGGCGCCTGGCAAGGCGGGTCACCAATGCCGGCCTGCAGCAGGCGTCGCGCAAACCGGTCACCAGCCTTGCCGCCTATGAGCTGGTGCTGCGCGGCGTGGCCCTGGTGCGCGACCCCGCCCAGACCGACATCGAAGGCGCGAGAGCCTTCTTCGAGGCGGCCGTCGCCAAGGACCCGGCCTATGGGCTCGCCCATATCTATGTCGGCCTGACCTGCGCGCTGAAGGGCGAATTCGAAGAGTCCAGCCATGCCGATCTGGTCGAGGCGCGCGAGCATGTCGCCAGGGGGCTGGCGCTGTCGCCCGACCAGGCGACGGGACACCGCATCCAGTCGCTGGTGCGTCTCTACATGCGCGAGCACGATGCGGCCGAGCATCATTTGCGGACCGCGCTCGAGCTCAATCCCTGCGATGCCGACAGCATCGAGCAGATGGGCCTTGTGCTGACCATGCGCGGGCGCCCGTTCGAGGCGCTGGGCTGGCTGGCGCGCTCCATCCGCATCGATCCGATGATCCCGCACTGGTATCAGTTCGACCGCTCGCTGGCGCTCTACATGATGGGCGACTACAAGCCGGCAGCCGAGGCGCTGGAGCTGGCGACACGGCCGACGCCGTGGATCAGGACGCGGCTAGCCGCCTGCTACGCCCAACTCGGCGCAATGGACGAAGCGCGCCGGCAGGCCGCCCTCATCAACGAGGACGACCCCGGTTTCTCGCCGATCGACTATGCGACCAAGGCCATGCCGTTCGAGAGCCCGGCCGACGCCGCTCATCTGGCCGACGGCATCCGGCTGGCGCTTGGCGAGCAGGCGGGTCAATCGACGACCACGACGATATAGCGCCCCTGATAGGCCCGGTAGTAGGTGCCGCCGCAACGCCAGACGGCAAACCCATTGACCTTGGTGCGGACGCAGCCGGTGGGTAACGTGGCGACCCAGGCGGTGGTGTGCCTCAGCACGCGCCATGTGGTGTTGCGCCGCGCGACGCCGGCAGCACTTCGCGGCGTCCAGGGCTGGCCGACTCGGGCCTCGGCCGCGCCGACCAGCGACAGGACCGGCACCGTGCTGCCGATGATCTCGACGGCCGCGAGGCCGATTGCGGCCGCCGCGGCGATCGAGCGGAATTTCTTGATGGATTTCGTAGGCATTTTCTCTCTCCTGATGGTTTTCGAGGTCTAGCGGGATGGCACGGCGAGCCGGGCAGCGCCCGCCAATGCCGCGAGATGGGCGACCACGAACAGGAAATGTGCCGCGGTCGTCGCGTAGCCGACGGCAAGCACGTCGGCGGCGATGAAGAACTGCCAGAACAGAAGGTTTGCGGTTCCGAGCAGCAAATGGACGGCAGCCAGCAAGGCATGCCAGTTGCGCGAATAGGCGACCCGCCACATCGTCACCCCGATGATCAGGGCCAAGCCGTGCGCCTCGATGAAGCCGATGCCGGTGCCGGGTGCATTGGCGAGCAGCGTGGCCTCGGCGCCGACACCGAAGAAGGAGCCGGCGATGTCGGTGGCCAGGCCGCCTGCCGATGCAAGGATCAGGAAGCCGGCGTTGACGCGGATGAGAAGATTTCCAAATGCAGGGGACATTTGTTCAATTCCTTTGAGTTGAGTGGCGGGCAGGGGCCACGGCGGTCGCCCGCCGTGGGTTTGCCGGGATGCCGGCCGCTCAGGCGGCCAGCTTTTGCGGTTCGGCGAGGGCCTCGGCCGGCTCGGCGGTCGCGACGGTTTCCACCGGCGCCTTGATGCGGAACCAGGTGACGTAGAGCGTCGGCAGGAAGACCAGCGTCAGCGCGGTCGCCACCACCAGCCCGCCCATCACCGCATAGGCCATCGGCCCCCAGAACACGGTCGGCGCGATCGGGATCATGCCGAGGATGGCGGCGGCCGCCGTCAGCAGGATCGGCCGCAGCCGGTGCTCGGTGGCGCTGATCACCGCCGCCCACGGCTCCTCGCCGCCGGCGATATGCTCGTCGATCTGCGAGATCAGGATGACCGAGTTGCGGATCACCATGCCGATCAGCGACATCACGCCGAGGATGGCGACGAAGCCCATCGGTGCGCCCGAGATCAGCAGGGCGCCGGCCACGCCGATCAGCGCCAGCGGTGCCGTCAGCAGCACCAGGAACAGGCGCTGGATGCTCATCAGCTGCACCATCAGCACCGTCATCATGATGAACAGCATCAGCGGGAACACCACGAAGATCGAGGCCTGCGCCTTGGCGCTGTCTTCCATCACACCGCCAAGGGCGACATCGTAGCCGGCCGGCAGGTTGGCCTCGAAGGCGGTGATCGGGCTCTCGAGCTGCTTCACCACCGCCGTGGCATCCGCCCCTGGCACCACGTCGGCCTGGACGGTGACCGTCGGCAGGCGGCCGCGGCGCCAGATCAGCGGCGGCTCGGTCTGGTAGGACAGCGTCGCCACCTGTTCGATCGGCACACGCTGTCCGCCGGCAGCGCTGATCGTCAGCGTGCGCAGCGTGTCGATGCTGGCCCGCTCCTCCGGGATGGCCCGCGCCACGACATCGATCAGCCAGGTCCGATCGCGCATCTGCGTGATCCTGGAGCCGGACAGCACCGAGTTGATGGTGTCGGACAGTTGCTGCGAGGAGATGCCCAGCGCCCGCGCCCGGTCCTGGTCGACCTCGACCTTGATGACCTTGGCCGGCTCGTTCCAGTCGTAGTTGATGTTACGCACGCTGGCGTTCTCGCCGATCACTTGCGCGAAGCGCTGCGCGATGTCGCGGGTCTGTTCGGCGTCGGGTCCGCTGACGCGGAACTTCAGCGGCCAGCCGACCGGCGGTCCGAGTTCGAGCGGCGTGACGCGGCTCATGACGTCATCGAAGCCGGTCGACAGCGCCTTTTCCAGCCGCTCGATGACCGCCTGCCTGACGGCATGGCCCTTGGTGACGACCACCGCCTGGGCGAAGAAGTCGTTGGCGAGCTGAGCGTCGAGCGGCAGGTAGAAGCGCACCGCGCCCTGGCCGACATAGAAGCTCCAATGGTCGATGTCGGGATCGGCCTTGAGCAGCGTCTCGACGCGCTCGACGGTCGCCTGCGTTGCCTGCAGCGAGGCGGTGCGCGGCAGCGTCAGGTCGACCATCACTTCCGGCCGGTCCGACTTGGGGAAGAACTCCTGCGGCACCAGGCCCATGGCCAGCACCGACAGCGCGAACAATCCCGCCGTGCCGCCCAGCACCACCCACTTCATGCGCATTGCGAGGTCGAGCATGGCGCGGAAGCCGCGCGAGAAGCGCGAAGTGCCATGGCCGCCATGGCCCTTGAGACGCTCGGGCAGGATCGCCACGCCGGTGAGCGGCGTGAACAGCACCGCGACCACCCACGACACGACCAGCGCGATGCCGACCACCGCAAACAGCGAGAAGCAATATTCGCCGGCGCCGCTCTGGGCAAAGCCGACCGGCACGAAGCCGGCGATGGTGACCAGCGTTCCGGTCAGCATCGGGAAGGCGGTCGACGTGTAGGCATAGGTGGCGGCCGTGATCTTGTCGTGCCCTTCCTCCATCTTCGAGATCATCATCTCGACCGCGATCATGGCATCGTCGACCAGGAGGCCGAGCGCGATGATCAGCGCGCCGAGCGAGATGCGCTGCAGCGAGATGCCGAAATACTGCATCGCGACGAAAGTGATGGCGAGCACCAGCGGGATGGCGACGGCCACCACGATGCCGGGCCGCCAGCCGAGCGCCAGGAAGGAAACGGCGAGCACGATGGCGATCGCCTCGCAGAGGCTCTTGGTGAATTCGCCGACGGATTCTTCCACCACATGCGACTGATCCGCGACCAGCCGCAAATCGACGCCGGCCGGCAATTCACGCTGCATCTCGGCGACCTTGTCCTTGACGTGCTCGCCAAGCGCCAGCGCATCGCCGCCCGATGTCATCGCGATCGCAATGCCGATCGCCGGCTCGCCGTTGAAGCGGAACTGCGGCTGCGCCGGGTCGGAATAGCTGCGCTTGACCTCGGCAACATCGCCCAGGCGGAAGTAGTGACCGTTGGCATAGAAATTGATCGCCTTCAGGCTTTCCTCGGAGGTGAACTCGCCGGTGACGCGGATGGCGATGCGCTCGGGGCCGGCATCGACCGTGCCGCTCGGCGTCAGCGCGTTCTGCGCCTGCAGCGCCTGCGACAGCGAGCCGACATCGAGGCCAAGCGCTGCGACCTTCTGCGTCGAGAATTCCAGATAGATCTTCTCGTCCTGCTGGCCGACCAGATCGACCTTGGCGACATCCGGCACACGCAGGAAGTCGGCGCGCAGGCCGCTTGCCAGATCCTTCAGCTGGCGATGGCTCAAGCCATCCGAACTGAGCGCGTAGATCAGCGAATAGGTGTCGCCGAACTCGTCATTGTAGAACGGGCCCTGGACGCCCGACGGCATGGTCGACTTGATGTCGTCCATCTTCTTGCGGACCTGGTACCAGAGCGGCTGCACCTCGGCGGCGCCGACCGTGTCCTTCAGATTGACGAACACCACGGATTCGCCGGGCTTGGTGTAGCTCTTGACGTAGTCGAGGTTGGGAAGCTCCTCGAGCTTCTTCTCGATGCGGTCGGTGACCTGCTCGACGGTGTCGTCGGTGTCGGCGCCGGGCCACATCGTCTTGATCACCATGGTCTTGATGGTGAAGGGCGGATCTTCCTCCCGCCCCAGCGAGGTGTAGGCCCAAAGCCCGGCAAGTGCTGCCACCACCATCAGATAAAGCACGAAGCTGCGGTGCCGGATGGCCCAGTCGGAGAGGTTGAAAGAGGTCATGGCTCTACTCCCTCAGCCGCAGCGCCTCCGCGCCACGAGCTGTCAAAAAACGATTGGTTGACGAAATGCCGGCCTCAGGCGGCCGACAGCATTCTCAGGTTTTTCGACCGGCTAGCGGCCACTTGCCGCGGTTTGATCGCCAGGGCGGCGACATAGCGTTCGAAGGCCTGCGGGTCCTGCGTGCCGGCGGCCAGCGCGACGTGGCCGTCGGGTCTGACGAGATAGGCGCCGTCGCACTGGAGACCCGCGACCTTCGCCCTGTCCGACCAGGCAAAGACGTGGACGGGAATACCGGTCGCGGCGAGCATCGCCTGGAACGCGGCATTCGCCTCGCCATAGACATGCACCTGCCAGTCGAGCAAATGCAGCGACTCGAAGTTGTCGCCGCTGGCCGTGGCGACATAGGGCAGGCGGTCGCCGCCGTGGATCGCGCCGGCCTTGCCACTGCTGATCGCGCTGGCACGATACTGGATCCGGGTCTGCGAGATCATGCCGAAAAAGGCACGCGATCCGGCAGCCGTCCCAAGAACCACGCGCAGGATCTTCGGCATCAGATAGCGGCGGAACAGGCCGACCAGCCGCGAGCGGCTGGTGGCGACACGGAACACCTTGTCCGTGCTATCGATCAGCAGCCTGGCAAAGGCGATGCGCTCCGGCTCGTAGCTGTCCAGCAGGCGCTTGTCGGCGCGGCCTTGCAGCACCGCCGCCAGCTTCCAGGCGAGGTTGACCGCATCGCCCATGCCGGTATTCATGCCCTGGCCGCCGGCTGGGCTGTGGATGTGGCCGGCGTCGCCGGCAAGGAACACGCGGCCGATGCGGAAGCGCTCGGCGACCCGGTGATGCACGCGATAGGTCGAGAACCAGTTCACCTTGTCCACCGCAATGCCGGTGTCGCGCTCGACATCGGCGCGGATCGCCTCGAAGGTGATCGTCTCGTTCGCTTCGTGCGCCTTCGGCACGACGCCGATCAGCCGCAGCGAGCCGGATTGCCTGACCGGCATGACGATGGCGAAGCCATAGGCGCTGACCGTGGTGTCCATGCCGTTAGGGGTCACCGCGCCGCTGCCATCGACGTCGGCGACGTAGAAGGACTGCTCATAGGTGCCGCCGGGAAAGCCGATGGCCAGCCCATGGCGCACGGCGCTCCGGGCGCCATCGCAGCCGACGAGATAGGCGGCACCGACGGTCTCGGTCGCGCCTTGCTTGTTCAAGGTGGCGACAACCGTGCCGCCCGTGTCCTCGAAGGCGACCAGTTCGGTGTTGCGCTCGACCCTGACACCGGCACGCTCGAGATGCGTGATCAGGATGCGTTCGTGAATGTCCTGCGGCAGCGCGAACGCAAAGGAGTATGGACTGACGCCCTGGCCGAAGTCGCTGAGCGGAAGCCTGGCGGCGACGCCGGCCGGCGTGCGCACGGTGAGCTGCTCGACCCTGACGCCGGCGGCGAGTATGTCGTCGACGATGCCGATCTGGCGGTGGAATTCCAGCGTGCGGGCCTGAACGGCCAACGCGCGCGAGGTTTCGCCCGGGCCTGCATCCTTGTCGAAAATACGCACCTGGACGCCGAGGCGGGTGAGCCACAGCGCAAGCGTCAGTCCGGTTGGCCCGGCGCCGGCAATCAGCACTTGAGTCTGCGAGGCACTCATCTGGTTACTCCTTCGGTGAGGCGAACCTTTTCGTGTTCGCGAAGCCGGTTGACGCCGGCGGTGACGACAATGTCGCCCTCGGCAAGGCCGTCGCTGACGACGACGCGGTCAGTCTCGTAGCGGGCAATGGCGACCGGCTTGAGTTCCACAGTCGAGGACGCGGCCACCACCCAGACGGCGGGCTTGCCGTCCTTGTCGAACAGCGCGCTTCCCGGCAGGACCACGACGGGGGCGCTCATCGTGTTGACGCGGCCGGCGACGCTGCTGCCGAAGCGCATTTCGTCGGGGGTGTCGCGCAGCGAGACCTTGACCTGGAAGGTGCGGGTCGCGACGTCGGCCACCGGTGCGACCTCGCGGATGGCGCCGATTGTCGCGATCGCCGGATTGCTCAGCAGCGAGACCTTGATTTCAAGGGGACGCCTTGCATTTCCGCCGGTCGAGAAGGCTGCCTCGGCGATGGAGAAGACGGCGTCGCGGGCCGCTGGATCGGCGACCCGCGCCACCATCTGCCCGGCGTTGACGACTTGGCCCGCTTCGGCGCCGGTCGCGGTCACCATGCCATCGAAATCGGCATGCAACTCGGTATAGGCGAGCTGGTCCCTGGCCATCTCGAAGCCGATCCTTGCCGATTCAAGCTTGGCCTCGGCCGATCGCAGGCTCTTCAGCGTTGCATCGTGATTGGCCCTTGTTGCAAAGCCCTTGGCGAGAAGTGCCCCGATGCGGGCCTCGGCGGCACTGGCTTCGACCAGAACGGCCTCGGCGGCGGCGACGTCGGCCTTGGCGCTGGCGAGGCGGTTGCGATAGTCCTGGTCTTCGATGCGGGCGAGGACATCGCCCTTCTTCACCATCTGGCCGACCTCTGCTGAGCGCTGCACGAGCTTGCCGGACAGCCGGAAGCCAAGATCGCTTTCGCGCTGCGGCCGGATCTCGCCGATGGCGATGCGCTCGTCGGCCTGCGGGGCAGGCTTCACCGCCATGGCCCGGACAAGCTTGGCTTCGGGCACGTGCGGTTCGACCGCCGCGGCCTCGCCCTTTGCGCCATACCAGACGACTGCGGCGGCGCAGGCAAGTGCTGCCAAGGATGCGGCGACGAGACGATGCTTTCCGCGCCTGTTGTGCAAGAGTGTCATGTTGTCTCCTTACCCGATGTTGCGGCCTGCGCCGGGCAAGGGCGCGTTAGCCGAAGATCCCATTGGCCGGAGAAGAACCGGGGCGATCATTAAGTTTGATCCCAGGGACCGGCGCCCGTCTTGACCAGCACGATCCTATTCGCCTTTTCGGGCCCTGAAATCCCGATCGGGTTCTGAAAGTTTTCCGATGTTTTGGCGCCAGCCCCCCAAGACGCCGGGCCTGTCGATATGCCTGGACATCGAGGGAAAGAGGAAACGTCGGCCGCTGGTGTTGACAGCATATGGCAGCGCTTGTTACGTAATGTTATTACATATGCAGCCTACCGAAGGCGAACCGATGCCTGCAATCAAAAAACCATTGCGGCGCGATCAGGGGAAACCTACGGTAGAAAAATGATGGTCCCCGAGCCGAAAGGCGAGGGGTGAAAAGGGAACACGGTGAGACCCGCTTTCGGGTCGAGGCCGTGGCTGCCCCCGCAACTGTAAGCGGCGAGCAACATCCGCAAATGCCACTGGCCGGCAAGGCTGGGAAGGCAGGATGAAGCCGAGACCCGCGAGCCAGGAGACCTGCCATCAGCACGAGTTGACCGGACGGGGTGTGCCGGGAGGAGACGTAGCCATCGGTCTGTCGTCCGATCGGCCCAGCTTCCTTCCGTCGCCAGTTTTGGAAAGTGACGGAAATTTGGAAGCCTCCATCCATCGCATCATCGTGTGCCCGCTTTGCCGCGATTCAACCGGGCTGGCTCGCATCCCCGCTTCGAGGCCGGGGCTGAGCCGATGATGCTGCTCGAAGCCCGCGACGTGAGCGCGACGGCGAATGGCCGCCGCCTGGTGAATGGGGTAAGCCTGTCGGTTGCGTCAGGCGATCGCCTGGCCATCATCGGTCCCAACGGCGCCGGCAAGACCACGCTTTTGCGCATGCTGTGCGGCGCGCTGCAGCCAAGCACCGGCGAGATGCGTCTGTCGGGGCGCCGTCTCGACCGGATCACGCCGGCCGAGCGGGCGCTCAACATGGCGGTCGTCGGCCAGACCGACCAGCCAGATCCGCTGCTCGCCTTGATCGACTATGTCGAGCTTGGCCGCGTCCCGCATGCCGGCATGAGGCGCCTGCGCGAAGATCGCGACATCGTCGTCGACGCGCTGCGCCGGACGGGGCTGCTGCCGCTGCTCGGCCGCAGCATCGGCTCGCTCTCCGGCGGCGAGCGTCAGCGCGCGCAACTGGCTAGAGCCTTCGCCCAGGAGCCAAAGATACTGTTCCTCGACGAGCCGACCAACCATCTGGATCCGCGCGCCCGCGGCGAGCTGCTCGAACTGGTCGCCGGCTTCGGCATGTGCGTGGTCGCGGTGCTGCACGATCTCGCGCTGGTGGCGCCCTTCGCCACCCGGGTCGCGGTGATGAACGACGCCCGGCTGCATGCGCTGGCGCCGCCGCGCGAGGCGCTGACCCAGCAGCTCATCCGCGACGTGTTCGGCATAGATGTCTTCCGCCTGCGCCATCCGACCGAAGACCGCGAACTCACCGTCTTCGACGTTCCCAACCGCGCCGCCTCGCCATCCTGAACGGACATTTCCTCAACCAAGGAGCCACCTCGTGAAACGCCTCGCCCTCTCTCTTGCCTTTTCGCTCGTCGCTTCGGTGGCCTTTGCCTTCCCGGTCACCGTCGACAGCTGCGGCAAGAAGCTCTCCTTCGATGGGCCGCCGAAGCGCGCCGTCATCCATGATCTCAACATGGCCGAGATGGCCTTCGCGCTGAAGCTGCAGCCATCGATCGTCGGCCTGACCGGCATCACCGGCTGGTACAAGGTCGGTCCCGAATTCAAGGCCGAGCAAGGCTCGATCCCCGAACTGGCGCCAAAGTATCCGACGCTGGAGAACCTCGTTGCCGTCGAGCCCGATTTCTTTTTCGCCGGCTGGTACTACGGCATGAAGCCGGGCGGCGAGGTGACGCCCGACACGCTCGCCCCGCACGGCATCAAGACGCTGGTGCTGACCGAAAGCTGCGTCCATCTCGACAAGGACCGTCCCGCCGCCTCGATGGACCTGCTCTACGGCGACGTCGAAAAGCTGGGCAAGATCTTCGGTAAGGAGGCTGAGGCCGACAAGCTTGTTTCGGGCTGGAAGGCGCAACTGGCAGCGATCATCGCCAAGGTCGGCAGCACCAAGGGCACGCGGGTGTTCCTCTACGATTCCGGCGAGGACAAGCCGTTCACCGCCGGCAAGTTCGCCGTACCGAACGCCATGATCACCGCTGCCGGCGGCGACAACGTCATGGCCGACATGGAGATGAGCTGGGGCACGACGGATTGGGAGACGGTGGCGGCGCGCAATCCGCAATTCCTCATCCTGCTCGATTACCAGGATGGCGGCGGCTACAAGAAATTGCTCGACTTCCTGAAGGCGCATCCGGCGATGAAGGAGACCGACGCGGTCAAGAACGAGCGCTTTGTAGCACTGCGCTATGCCGAACTGACACCAGGACCCGCCAACATCGAGGCGATCGGCAAGATCGCCAAAGCGATGCATCCGGAAGCATTTTGAGCTTGCGGCCGAAGTCCTTTCCTTTCGTGATGATAGCGGGCGCGGCACTAGTTGCCGCGCTCGCTTTGCTGTCGATCGCCTATGGCTCGACGGTGATCGCGCTGCCCGATGTCATCGGCGCCCTGGCGCATGCAGTCGGTCTCGACGCGCACGCCGTGTCCGGTCCGGTCGGCAAGATCGTCGTCGACCTCCGGCTGCCGCGCACACTGCTGGCGATCGCGATCGGCGCCGGGCTGGGTGTCGTCGGCGTATTGCTGCAGACAGTGACCCGCAACGATCTCGCCGATCCATTCCTGTTCGGTCTCTCCTCTGGCGCTGCCGCCGGCGCCGTCTCCGTCATCACCGTCTTCGGCGACAGTTTCGGCATCTGGACCCTGCCGGTCGCCGCCTTCACCGGCGGCATGCTGGCAGCCGCCGTGGTGCTGTTGCTGGTGTCGCGGGTCAAGGGACAGGGGCCTGAGCGGCTGATCCTTGCCGGGCTTGCTGTCTCCTTCATGTTCACCGCGCTCACCAACTATCTCGTTTTCGCGGGCGACCAGCGCGCCGCCCATTCGGTGCTGTTCTGGACGATGGGTGGGCTCGGTCTGGCGCGCTGGGACAATATCGGGCTGGCAGCACTTGGCGCCGGCATCATCCTTGCCTACGGGCTGTGGAACCACCGCCGGTTCGACGCCTTCCTCGCCGGTGAAAACGCCGCCGAAAGCCTCGGCGTGCCGGTGGCGCGCATGCGCCGCACGACCTTTTTCGTCGCCGCCCTGTCTACCGCGATCCTGGTCTCGGTCGCCGGCGTCATCGGCTTCGTCGGCCTGATGATCCCACATCTCTGCCGTCCATTGGCGGGACCGTTGCATCTGCGCCTGATCGCAAGCTCGGCGCTCTTCGGCGCGGTGCTGCTTTTGGCCAGCGATCTTCTCGCCCGCACGCTGCTGCCGCCGCAGGAACTGCCTATCGGCATCATCACCAGCTCGCTCGGCGCCTTCTTCGTCGTCACCATGCTGATCCGCAACCGCCTGTGACGGGATACCGGGCCACAAGCGATGGTCTCCGCTCTCGATCACGGCGTCGTGACCGTATTGCATGGCTGACCACGTTGAATCGTAAGCACGCTTATTATATATGCCGCTCATGGTTTCCGACGGCATCGACAGATTGGGATTTTTGATCCACGACGTGCAGCGCCTGATGCGCAAGCGCTTCGAGGCGCGCGCCAGCGGCTTCGGCCTGTCCTCGGCGCAATGGCGGCTTCTGGTCCGCGTCGCCAAGGAAGAGGGTGTCGCGCAGGCACGGCTCGCCGAGCTTCTCGAAATCGAGCCGATCAGCGTCTCGCGCCTGGTCGACCGGATGGAGGAGGGCGGCTGGATCGAGCGCCGTTCCGACGCGACCGACCGCCGCGTGCGCATGATCTTCCCGACCACCAAGGCAAGCGAGGCCTATAACCACGTCAAGAGCCTGGCCGGTGAGGTCTACGAGGAATCGCTGGTCGGCGTTTCGCCGGAAGATCGCCGCGTCCTGGTCAGGGCGCTGGACACCATCGTGCAGAATCTTGCGGACGGCGAGGCGTCGTCCCTGGAAAAAGTCAGGAATACGGAAGGCGCAGCAGCATGAACGCGGCAGCCAAGATAGACGAAAAGATCACCGAACTGGAAATGGAGGCGCCGGCGCAGCCGGCGACGGCGCCCGTGGCAGTCGCGCCTCCGGTGCAGCCGGCGCCGGTCGCGCCGCAGAAGAAGCGACGCCTCGGCCGCCCCCTGTTGATGATCGCGCTGCCCGCGGCGCTGATTGCCGGCGGCAGCTATGTCTGGGTGACCGGCGGCCGTTACCAGGAAACCGAGAACGCCAATCTGGAGCAGGCCAAAGTGTCGATCGCCTCGGATACTGCGGGCCGCATCGTGACGGTCGACATAGCCGACAACCAGCTCGTCAAGCAGGGCGACGTGCTGTTCGCCATCGATCCCGAGCCCTACCGGATCGCGCTCGCCCAGGCTGACGCGGCGGTGGCCGGCGCGCGCCTCAACGTCGAGCAGTTGCGCGCCGCCTACAGTCAGTCGATGGCGCAGGAGAAGTCCGACACCAGCGAGGTCGATTTCGCGCAGTCGCAATATGACCGCGCCGCCGATCTCGCCCAGAAGGGCATCAACGCCAAGTCGTCTCTCGATCAGGCCAAGAACGATCTCGACAAGGCCAAGCAGCAGCTGGCGGTCGCCGAACAGGGCATCATCAGCGCCAAGGCAGCACTTGGCGGCAATCCCGACATCGAGACCGACAAGCATCCGACCGTGATGGCCGCACTCGCCGCGCGCGACAAGGCCGCCTATGACCTGGCGCAGACCACCGTCAGGGCACCCGCCGATGGTGTCATCAGCCAGGCCTCGTCGTTCAAAGTCGGCCAATATGTCGGCTCCGGCACGCCGCTGTTCTCGCTGGTCGAGACCGGCGACACCTGGATCGATGCCAATTTCAAGGAAACCCAGCTCACCAACATGAAGCCGGGCCAGAAGGCCGAGATCGTCGTCGACACCTATCCCGGCAAGACCTTCGAGGCGACCGTCAAGGCGATCGGTGCCGGCACAGGCGCCGAGTTCTCGCTGCTGCCGGCCCAGAATGCCACAGGCAACTGGGTCAAGGTCACCCAGCGCATTCCGGTGCGCCTGGAACTGACCGACCCCGACGCCAAGATGGCGCTACGCACCGGCATGAGCGTGACCGCCACCGTCGACACCGGTGTGGCGCGCGGGCTGCCGAAGATCTTCGGCCACGCCACGGCTGGCGAGGCGCAATAGCTGGATTCGTGCGCGGCGGCGGAAGCTGCCTCGCGAATGTTTGTGAAAGGTCTGCCGGGACTGCCGGCATGACAAGCAAAAGACAGGAGACAGGCCGGCGGGGCGAAGGACGAGGATTGCGGCGGCACTGCCAGCCAGCCTCGACATTCGGCATCGGACCCTCGGTCCACAGGGTTCCGGGCGGCTGGCGCCCGCGAAATTCGAGACGCTCTGGTCGATGTAACCCCCACATCGATGGTCGCGTCCCACCGCGATGAGGGTCTCTCCACACGGGAAGGCCTCGCCGCCCGGAAACCTTGTCTAACACGTTTTTGCTACACTGGAAGTTCCGCATCATGAGCACCCCAGAAGCCTTCAAGGAAGTGCCGCACCGCGGTCTGATCACGGTTGCGCTCATGCTGGCGACGGTCATGCAGGCGCTCGACACCACGATCGCCAACGTTGCGCTGCCGACCATGACCGGCGATCTCGGCGCTTCGCCGGACAACATCAACTGGGTGCTGACGTCCTACATCGTGGCCGCCGCGATCATGACGCCGGTCACCGGCTGGCTGGCTGACCGGCTCGGCCGCAAGGAACTGTTCCTGACGGCGGTGGTCGGCTTCACCATCTTCTCCATGCTGTGCGGACTGGCGTGGAGCCTGGAGACGATGGTGTTCTTCCGGCTGATGCAAGGCGTGTTCGGCGCCGCGATCGTGCCGCTGTCGCAGACCTTCCTGCTCGACATCAACCCGAAGGAACGCCACGGTCAGGCGATGGCCATTTGGGGCGCCGGCATCATGCTGGGGCCGATCCTGGGCCCGACGCTCGGCGGCTGGCTGACCGAGAATTTCAACTGGCGCTGGGTGTTCTTCATCAACCTGCCGGTCGGCATCGCCGCCTTCCTTGGCATGGCCGCCTACTTGCCTTCCGTTGCCCGGCGGATACGCAGCTTCGATTTCTTTGGTTTCGCCATGATCTCGCTCGGTGTCGGCGCGCTGCAGCTGATGCTCGATCGCGGCGGCGAGGTCGACTGGTTTTCCTCGGTCGAGATCTGGATCGAGCTCGGCCTCTCGCTGACCGGCTTCTGGGTGTTCATCATTCACACGGTGACAGCGGAACATCCCTTCATCGACCCCAAGATCTTCCTCGACCGCAATTTCGTGACCGGGCTGGCGTTCATCTTCGTCATGGGCGTGCTCATCTTGGCCAGCATGTCGCTGCTGCCGCCAATGCTGTCGACCATTTTCGACTATCCGACCATGACCATCGGTGTCGTCATAGGTCCCCGCGGTATCGGCACGATGATTTCGATGCTTTTGGTCGGCCGCATCATGCACATGGTCGATGCCCGCATCCTGGTCGTCATCGGCTTCCTTTTGACCGCGCAGTCGCTCCACACCATGGCGAGTTTCACGCCGCAGATGGACAATTGGCTCATCCTCAGCTCAGGTATCATCCAGGGCCTGGGAATGGGAATGGTGTTCGTGCCGCTGTCGACCGTGGCTTTTGCCACGCTCGATGCACGCTACCGCACCGATGCCACGGCGCTGTTCAGCCTGGTCCGCAATCTCGGTTCGTCGATCGGCGTGTCGGTGGTGACGGTTCTCCTGGTGCGCAACACGCAGGTCAACCACAGCGAGCTCTCGGCCTTCATCAACCCGTTCAATCCCAATCTCTGGACGGCCTCGCCGGCAGCAGCAGGCGGCGATCCGACGGCGCTTTCGGAGATGGACGGACTGGTCAATATACAAGCGATGATGATCTCTTACGTCAATGACTTCAAGCTGCTGATGATGATGACGCTGCTTGCCGTCCCGTTCGTCTTCCTGCTGCGCAAGCCAAAGGCAGGACCGGCCGCCGGCGGCGCACCCGCCGCGCATATGGACTGAGCTCTCAGGTGGCAGCAGTGCGGGAGCGCCTTCGCCCGAAGGTCGTTACTTGCCCAGCACCAGGCTCCAGTAGCGCAGGCTGGAGTCGCGGCCGTCGCGCACATAGGCGAGGCCGAAGCGGGTGAAGCGCGGGTCGAGCATGTTGCGCCGGTGGCCGGGCGAATGCACCCAGATGTCGAACAGTTTCTCAAGGTCGAAGCGGCCTTCGGCGATGTTTTCGGCGGCCGCACCGGCAATGCCGTTGCCCCTGACGCGCGAGGAAAAGCTCTTGCCCCAACCGGTGGTGTGGCTCATGCGGCGCGCCCCTGCCATGTAGCCGGCCTGCTGCAGGGCCGCCTGTTCGAGCTGCGTATCGGGAACCAGCGGACCGAGCCCGGCCGAAGCCCGAATGCCGGCCAGTGTGCCGGTGGCGGAAGAGGAGGCGCCAGCGCCTTCCCCGGTCGGCTGCGAAACGGTGCTGCAGGCCGCGAAGCCGACCAACGCAGCTAGGCCGGCTCCCTTTAGCAGCAGGCGCCTGCTCAGTTTCGATTGGGCTTGGTGATTGTCGATGTTCGCAATGGTCATGCCCGCCTGAGATAAGCGCGATCATGGCTTTTGCCGGGCAGGGTGGTGAAAATCTTGGTTCTAGAGCAATTCCAGGAAATGTGTGAAACGGTTTTCGGTCCGGAGTTGCGTCAAAACAAAGAGATAGAGCGGTTCTGCGTTTCCGTGAACGGTGAACCGCTCTAGGCAGCCGTATCGAGATTTGTTTCCGAGATTGGAGAACGGCCGGTCCGGTCGTCTTCCGTATGCACCCACCACGAGCCAAGCGCATCGATCAGCGGCACGAGCCTGCGGCCAGGCTCCGTAAGGTCGTAGTCGACGCGCAGCGGATAGCCCGGATGCGCTGTCCGCCGCACGATGCCGGCGTCCTCCAGCTTGCGCAGCTCCAACGCCAGGATGCGGTGCGACACGGTCGGATTGTCGCGCCTCAAGTCGCTGAAGCGTTTGGTGCCGTCCTTCAGATAATAGAGCAGCAAGGTCGGCCAGCGGCCGCTGAGCACGCGCATGGTCTCTTCGATCGGGCAGCGCGAGACGACGTCTTTCATGGGGGGCCTGTGGCGGGCTGGTTACAGAATAGTGCGTAATTTACATGGGGCTGCCAGCGTTTAGGGTCAAGTTTCGCTGCGCAGCGAAATCCCCTAAATGATGGAAGAAACAACAATGGAACCTATCCTCCTTTACGGCTTCCCGGCGGGAAGTTCGATGGGGCTCGTCGCTGCGTTTGAACGCGTCGGGCAACCCTACCGGCTGTGTCGCGTCGACATGCTGGCCGAGATGAAAAACGATGCCTACGCCAGCATCAACGGCCGGCAGGAAACGCCGGTCCTGATCACCGACGAAGGCAAGGTGCTCACCGAAACAATGGCCGTTGCCGCATGGCTTGAAGCCCGCGACAGTGAGCGCCGCATCAGCTTCGAGCCGCACACACGCCGGAAGCCGACCGCATGCACCAGCTCATGGCTTTCGTGAACACCGGCTTCACCGCCGCATTCAGCCCGCTCTGGGTGGCGCTGGAAATGGCGTCGCCCGATCCGGTGCTGCAGGCGACCTTGCGCGATTTCGGCCGCAAGGCGGTGACCGAGCGCCACGACCGGCTAGAGGCCATGATCACCGATACCGACTACCTGGTCGGCGACCGGTTGACGCTGGCCGACACCACGCTGATCGGCGTGGCGCGTTGGGCCGAGTACCACGAGGCGATCGACGGTGCCGCCTATCCGAAGCTCGCCGCCTTGCGCCGCCGCATCGAGGCCGATCCGGCCGTACGATACGCTCAAGCCGTCGAGGATGGCGAAAAGCCTGTCGGCTCGGGCGCCTGCCTGGGGCATGTCCCCCTGGCCGAGGTGATCGAACGCTTCGCGGCCTAGAACCGTCAGCCGGGCGGCGTCGGCGCTTGGCGCCGCCCCTCCGACAACCGCCTGTAAGGCGGCATCCGGGCAGCGCGTTGAAATCGCTACCCGCGCGGCGCGAAATATTCGCTCATTTCGCGAGCGTGATGAGGCGGCCGGCATACATCTCGCGATCTCCGAGCAGGGCCGCACAGTCCGTTCTGACGGAGGAGTTTCCCGTCATCTGCACGGTCTTGCCGACAAGCCTCAGACAGTCGCCCTGGCCGCTCATGTCGGAGTTTCCGGCATAGGAAATGGGCGCGTCGGGCGCATAGACGAATCCGCTGATTATGGAATTTGCGGCGCCATTCAGCGTCAGGGCGGAGGTGTTCCCGTGGTCCTGGAAAATGGTGATGCCGGCATAGGGGCCGCTGGTCGGCGGGGAAAGGTTCACCTGCTCATTGGCGTTTATGTAGATCTGCGCGCCCTCCATGAGGAACAGGGTCACGCCCTGGCCGGTCAGGCTGCCGTTGCCCCCTGGCTTTATGGTGGTGCCGCGCAGGATGTAGGCGCCCGGGTCCAGCGTGATGTTTCCCGACAATGTCTTGTCGCAATAGGTGCCGGGCGACAGCGTGTAGGTTTTGCCATTCGGGACGGGCAGGCACAATGTGTAGGGGGGAGGGACGACGTCGGCCAGAGGATCGATGGACGCATATTGATCTTCGAGCGGCGTTCCGCAGGTGAGACTGGCGTTGGGCAGCGAAAGCCCGGAAGTGCCGCCGACGGTCGAGACGCAACCCGCAGAAACCAGCGCGGAACCGCCTCTGTTGACGGAATCGGACGCATCCGAGTTTGACGCGATCACGCAGCTGCTCATCGAGACATTGGTCGAGCCCTGCAGGTTCACGGCGGCGGATGCATGCGGATCGAGCGCCAGCACGCAGGCCTGCGCGCCGGGCTCTATCTTGACCGAGGCCGAGCGGTGCGCCTGCCAGGAGGCCGAGCCGCTGATGAAGCCTGGGCGGCTGATGCTGGACGAAAGCGAGATGTAATAAGCGCCCGAGCCCCCGCTGGCGGTTGCTGAAAAGGCCGAGACGCTGCCCGAATATTTCTCCTGGTCGACGTCGCGCAGGTTGGCCGCGAAGAATGTCAGCCCTAGCTCCTGGACTTCGCCAGCCGTCATGTCGGGAGAGTACTTCGTGCCGACGGCAAGCCCAGCCGCGTCCAGCGAGTTCTGCAACTGCGCGGCGTCGTCGCTCGTGCCCACGAGATCGATGGCGCCGGCCACGCCAATCATGACCGGCAGCATCGCTATCGCGGTCGCTATGGCAAAGTTGCCGCGCTCCGATAACCAGAAGCCTCTGAACGTGAACATTGCCCCTTGCCCAAGCTTGCCTGCCTTATGTGGTACGCTAGGGGAATCTACGGTCCATTTAAGAAAACACTAAAATGCCGAATGCTAAAATGCCGCTCAATGGTTGACCAAAAAAGGCCTGCCAGCACGGTCAAGCGACAAGAGCCGAACAGCGCGCTGCCGCTTTTGAGCAGCGGAACCATCCGTTCATCGCTTGGCGGTTTCCGATCTCAGCGTTGTGCGTCGGTCGCCATCCTGAGCGCCAGCGCTGCCAGCACGGTGCCCATCATCCAGCGTTGGACGACCAGCCATAGCGGCCGTCCGGCGAGGAAGGTGGCGATAGAGCCGGCTGTCACCGCGATGATGGCGTTGACGGTGAGGCTGATCGAAATCTGCGTGACGCCGAGCACCAGCAGCTGCGACAGCACATGGCCCTTGCCGGGATTGATGAACTGCGGCAGCAACGACAGGTAAAGCACCGCCACTTTCGGGTTGAGGAGATTGGTCATCAGCCCCATGGCGAACAGCTTGCGCGGCCTGTCCTTCGGCAGTTCGCGCACCTGGAACGGCGAGCGCCCGCCGGGCCTCACCGCCTGCCAGGCAAGCCACAGCAGATAGAGCGCGCCGGCAAGGCGCAGCGCGTCATAGGCGAAGGGCACGGCAAGCAACAGCGCGGTGATGCCGAAGGCGGCGGACAGCACATAGAACAGGAAGCCGAGCGCCACGCCGCCAAGCGAGATCAGCCCGGCCTTTGGTCCTTGCGAGAGCGAGCGCGAGATCAGGTAGATCATATTCGGCCCGGGCGTCAGCACCATGCCGAGGCAGACCAGCGCAAAGGCAAGATGATTGGCGGCGTCGGGCATCAGGGGCGTCTCCGGGTGGTGGCGGGAACACTCACCATGTGCCTTCAACAACCGCAAGGGCATGATGAGAGGGAGTGGTTGCGCCAGCGCTGACAATTGGCGAAAGCGGCGAAGCCGCCTCTAACTGACCACGCGCAGGTTCGACAGCTCGTTGGCGATTTCCTTGAAATTGTCCGACAGCGTGGCGCCGGTCGCATTCCAGAACAGCTTGGCCGGCTTGCTGGCGTCTGTCGGGTCCTTGCGGAAGCGCGAGTCGGACGAGCAGGTCTTCAGCGCTTCCATCGCCTTGACGTCGCCGGCGTCCGTCGACGACATGTCGAGCGCAACCGTCATCACCATGATGTTGGCCGCCTTGGCGTTGTTGCACAGCGTCGCCATCTGCTCGTTGAGCGCTTTGGTGTAATTGCTCGAAGTGTAGTTGAACTGGCCAACGTCGCTCGACGTGCCGCCGAACAGCCGGGTCACCGCCGTGCCGTAATAGGCGAGGCCGGTATAGCCATAGGCGGCATAGGTCGACTTGTTGCCGGCCGGATCGCTGCTTACCGTCGAATAGGTGTTCTCACCGTCGGTGAGCACGATGACGACCTTGTCGTTGCCGCGCTCCGTCTCCAGCCGCCCTTCGGTGAAGGGTTCGGTGCTCGACACGGTGCGCCAGCCCCAGGCCATGCCTTCCGGCACGTTGGTGTTGCCGTTGGGCGCCATCAGGTCGATCGCCGCCTTGATCGCCGTCAGCCCTTCCGGCTTGGTGACGTCGGTCAGCGGCGTGATCGGCGTTGTAGTGCAGCTGTAATTGGGGCCGGCGCCCTTCGACAGCACCGGCGCATCGATCGGCCGCGGCTGGAAATACTTGGCCATGTTGGACTGCCGCGTCTTGCCGGTGGTGCTTGTCGGATCGTCGTTCCACCAGCTGTTTGCAGCGCCATAGGTGACAGGCTTCGCCTCATCCGGATCCTGCGTCAGGTACCAATGGTTGCCCGGCTCGTCCGGAGCGAACATCGGCACGAACATGGTGGCCGGATCGCCGACGCTCGTGCCGGTGTTGTTGGGGCCGCCGGAGGCCGGCTCGTCATTGACATTGTAAGGGTAGGGCCGGACCTCGACGCAGCCCTGCCAGCTGGCGAACGGGCCGTAAGTGTCGTTGTAGTCGTATTCATCGTGGCTGCGCTTGCAGGTGTGGTTCGACCGGTACTCGTCGCAGACGACACGCTTGCTGCCGACGACGCGCTCGTGGCTGGTCACCACCTTCATGTCGCGGTAGAGCGAGAACCGGGTCAGCATCTGACCTTCTTCCTCGCCCCAGCCGGCGCCCTTCTTGTACCAGATACCGTTGATCTTCTGGGCATATACCGCGGCATTGAGCGTCGACCAGTCGAAATTCTCGTTGTGGACCGGCGACAGCCCATAGGCGTCGATCCACGAGGCATTGTCGTTGTCCGGCCCGACATTGACCGAGGCGGCGAAGGGCACGAGACTGAACTGGACCGGCTTGTCGATCTGCTTGATCGCTGCCGCCTGCAAGGCCAGCGTGTCGACGAGCTGCTTTGCGGCCTGCTTGAGCAGATCGATGCGCTTTTGCCCCGAACCGGTGCCGGCCGTGCTCATCGAGCCGGAATTGTCGAGCACCATGGCGACTTCCAGCGTGTTCTTCAGCCGGACCTCCGAGCAGACGGAATAGTCGACATCGGTGGAGGTTTTGCCGATCAGCATCGCCGCCGCCGGAAGAAAATGGGGTTTGTACACCAGCGCCGCGCAGAGCTTCACCAGGCCGCCGCCGGTCGTGCTGCTGGGCAGCGTGACGTCGAGTGTCGTGTTGGCCGGATCGACACTGCCGAGGTTGGCCCTGAAGAAGTCCAGCGCATAAACCTTCAACTGGTCGTCGGTGGCGCCTTCGGCGAGGCGGCGGGCGGTGGCGAAGTTGGCGGCGTCGAGCGCGTTCACCACCCTCTGCTTTTCGTTGGTCATGCCCGCAAAGTCGACGGCCAACGCCACGCCGCCCATCAACGGCACCATGGCGAGCACGGTCATGAGGGCATAGTTGCCGCGCCGGTCGCGGCAGAAGTCACGCCAGAGTTCACGCATTTTATGTAAGGAGCCCTTGCTTTGATGGCCAGCCGATCAGCTGACGATGCGTAGGTTCGACAGTTCGTCGGCGATTTCCTTGAAGCTCTGAGACAAGGTGGCTCCTGTCGCATTCCAATATAGCTTGGCCGGCTTGGTGGTATCGGTCGGGTCTTTGCGGAACCGCGAGTCTGATGCACAGGCCTTGAGCGCCGTAATCGCCTTTTTTTCGCTCGCCTTTGATTCGACGAGGTCGAGCGAGACGGTCATGACGAGAATGTTCGAGGCCTTCGCATTGGCGCAAAGCGTCTGCATCTGCTCGTCCAGGGCTGCCGTATAGTTGGAATCCGTATACGTAGTCTTCCCAACGTCGGTGCTGGTGTTCATGAACAACCGCGTCACGCTTCCCGATCCGGGATATGTTAGCCCGGTGAAGCCGTAAGCGGCATAGGTCGACTCGTTGTTGGCATAAAGACTGTCGCTGATGGCGCTGTATGTGTTGGCGCCGTCAGTCAGCACGATCACCACCTTGTCATTACCTTTTTCGGTGTTTGGCCGGCCTTCCGTAAAGGGCTCGTTGCTCGAAACGGCTCGCCAGCCCCAGGCAAGGCCTTCCGGGACGTTGGTATTGCCGGTCGGCGCCATGGCGTCGATAGCGTCATCAAGTTGCTTTTTCTCGGCGGCTACGGTGACGTCCTTCAGCGGCGTGATCGGATTGGTCGTGCAAGCCGCGTTCGGACCGTCGCCCGACGAAGCAGAGGCAGAACCATAAGGCTTGATCAGGAAATATTTTCGCATGTCCGACTGCCGCTGCCTGGCCGTCGGGTTGGCTGGGTCGTAAGGCCAGTCGGCCCACCAATTGTTGCTGTAGCCGTAAGACACGCTGCTGACATCGTTGGTGTCGTCGCGGTTGAAATCGCGCCAGAGAGTCCCGGCCTCATCCGGCGCGAACATCGGCACGAACAAAGTTGCCGGATTGGCGGTATCCGGCGTCGTATCGTCATCATTGTAAGGATACGGCCTCGCTTCCACGCAGCCTTGCCAACTGGCATAGCGGCTGGTCGTGTAGATATACTGCGGATCGGTCCAATGGCCCTCGGTACATTTGTTTTTCTTGTTGTAAACATCGCATATGTACTGCTGGGAGTTGGGCACCTCCTCGCGGCCAGACTCGACGGTCATGTCGGCGTAGAGGCTGAAACGGGTCAGAGGCTCGTCCTTGCCGTCCCCCCAGCCATCCCCGCGCTTGTACCAGACGCCATTGCTTTTTTCGGCATACTTATTCGAATCGTTGCTGGAGGTCATCTTCGTCCAGTCGAAATCTTCGTGCTGGATTGGCGAGATGCCGTCCTGGTCCATCCAGCTATCCCCATCATGCGTCGGGCCGACATTGACCGAGGCTGAGAAAGGCACCACAGAGAACTGCACAGGTTTCGTGACCTGCTTCATCTGCTGGGCCTGCAGTGCAAGCGAATCGATCAGCTGCTTGGAGGCCGCCTTTAGCAGATCTATGCGTTTCTGCCCGGTGCCGGACCCAAGTGTGCTCATCGAGCCGGAATTGTCGAGCACCAACGCAACCTCTAGCGTGTTTTTGAGTCGAACTTCCGACCTTGCGGTAATGTTGACCTCGGTGTTGCTCGAAGCTTTGCCGATCAGCATCGCGGCCGCAGGCAGGAAGTATGGATGATACTTCAGGGCAGCCTGAAGGACGAGCGTGCCGCCGCCGGTGTTGGTGCTGGGCAGCGTGACGGTCAGCGTCGTATTGGTGGGCTTGACGTGGTTCAGATTGGCTTCGAAGAAGCTCTTGGCGTAGGCCTTGACGGCATCATCGGTCGCGCCGGAGACGATCTGCCGGGCCGTGGCAATACCGGCCGCGTCGAGCGCGTTCATCGTCTCCTGCCGCTGCCGCACCAGTTCCGCATAGTCGACGGCGAGCGCTACGCCGCCCATCAGCGGCACCATGGTGATGACGGTCATCAAGGCATAATTGCCGCGCCTGTCGCGCACAAACCTGCGGAACATTGTCTTTAGCTCCCGCTAATATACGACCATAGTCGCAATCGATCTACGACCATGGTCACAGATCGTTAAATTTCACGTTGCTCGAAAGCATCAAGGTCGCGCCGCCTTTTTGACTGCGCGTTAACCCTGTGGTGCCGGATCAGCCTTCGAGGCGGTGATGCCGCGCCCCTGACCGCCAGCCCCACCGCCGATGGCGAAAGCTGATGACAGGACGGAGCGCTTCCGCTAATGCGGGACCGGCTGCGGCGGACCGTCGGCGGCGGCCATCGCAACGAACGACTGGGAAAACGGCATGGCGGATTCGCCCGACATCATCGGCTCGCTCGCGGATTTGTCGGCGGCCTATGCGGCCATCCTCTGCGACGTCTGGGGCGTGGTGCACAATGGCGAATGGCATTTCCCGGCTGCGGCCGCGGCGCTGGCCGCGGCGCGCGCGGCGAAGCTGCCGGTCGTGCTGATCACCAATTCTCCGCGCCGCAGCGCCGACGTGGTGGCGCAGATGAACGCGATAGGTGTCCCGCAGACCGCCTATGACCGCGTCGTCACCTCCGGCGACGTCACCCGCGACCTGATCGCCGAGGGTCCCAGAAAGATCTTTCATATCGGCGCCGACCGCGATTTCACCCTATATGACGGCCTCGACGTCGATCTTGTCGAGGAGTTCGAGGCCTCCGGCGTGGTCTGCACCGGCCTGTTCGACGACGAGGTGGAGAAGCCCGAGGACTACGCCGAGCTGCTGCGACGGCTGCGGGCCAGGAACCTGCCTTTCATCTGCGCCAATCCCGACATCATGGTCGAGCGCGGCGAGCGCATGATCTGGTGTGCCGGCGCGCTGGCCCGCGACTATGCCCAGCTCGGCGGACGCACGCTGATCGCCGGCAAACCCTACGCGCCGGTCTATGACGTCGCGATGCGCGAGGTCGCCCACATGCTCGGCCATCCCGTCGAGCGCTCCCAGGTGCTGGCCATTGGCGACGGCATGATGACCGACATAAAGGGCGCGGCCGACAACGGTTTCGACGTGCTCTATGTCTCCGGTGGCATCCATGCGCGCGACTATGGCGATCCGCTGCAGCCAGATCCCGCCAGGCTCGCGGCCTTTCTCGAAAAGCATGGCTATCGGCCTGTCGCGGTCATTCCGAGACTGCAGTAGGGGAGAAGGATCGCCCCGATGACGGAAGCCTCAAGATGACCGAAGCCTTCGAACGCGTTTCCGCAACATCGCCGCTGCCGGCTCATTTGCGTGGCGGCGTGGTGGCGATCGGCAATTTCGACGGCGTCCATCGCGGTCACCAGGCGGTGCTTGACCGCGCGCTCGCCGAAGCGCGGCGGCGCGGCGCGCCGCCTTTGGTGCTGAGCTTCGAGCCGCATCCGCGAAAGGTGTTCAGGCCCGATATCCCGCTGTTCGTGCTGACGCCGCCGCCGATGAAGGCGCGGCTCCTGTCGCATCTGGGCTTCGCCGCTCTGGTCGAACAGCCGTTCACGCGCGAGTTTGCTTCGCTGTCGGCAGAAGCCTTCGTGACCGGTATTCTGGAAGAAAACCTCGGCATAACCCATGCCGTCACCGGCTTCGACTTCCACTTCGGCAAGGACCGCCAGGGCGGCCCCGCCTTCCTGATGGCCGCCGGTGAGCGCCATGGTTTTGGCGTTACGCTGGTCGATGCGTTTCGCGACGAGGGCGCCGAGGTGGTGTCGTCGAGCCGCATCCGCGCTCTCCTGTGCGAGGGCGCTGTCGCCGAGGCAGCAGGCCTGCTCGGCTATCGCTTCACCGTCGAGAGCGAAGTGATCGGTGGCCAGCGGCTCGGCCGGACGCTGGGCTTCCCGACAGCCAATATGAGGCTTTCGCCGGAAGCCACTCTGAAGGAAGGCATTTATGCCGTCCGCTTCCGCCGTGCCGACGGTTCGCTGCATGACGGCGTCGCCAGCTTCGGCCGCCGGCCGACTGTCGACGACAATGGCGCGCCGCTGCTGGAAACCTTTGTCTTCGATTTCTCCGGCGATCTCTATGGCGAGACCTGCGAGGTGTCGTTCTTCAGCTTCCTGCGCACAGAGGTGAAGTTCGACGGGCTCGACGCGCTGGTCGTGCAGATGAAGCGCGACGAGGCCGAGGCGAGGGCGCTGCTTGCCGGCGTCAGGCCGCTTTCGGAGCTGGATAGCGCGATCGCTTTTTGACGGTTTTCAAGACTCGCGGTCGAAAACAGCCGAGAAATACGACGGACTGTGAAGCGGTTCATTGAGGGCCGCCGTCAACGCGCCCAATGCTCCTTGATGAAAATCCACACTTTTGTGTGGAGCGCGGTGCTGCTTTGCTCCGGTATGTTCATCCTGTGCGATGGCTTAAGCGCGCATTGGGGCAAGACCGGCAACAACCGCAGCCTGACCATCGTCATGGCGTTGCGCCATTGTCCTACTCGGCCTTCGCTTTCATCGACACGCGCATGAACCTGGCGGTGACGGGAGCACTGGTCAACACCATCGTCGTGGTCGGCGCCCCGCTTGTCGTCGTCCTTATCTTCAAGGAGGAACTCTCCTCGATGCAATATCTTGGGATCGCGCTGGCCGTCATTTCGATGACGCTGCTCAATCTGGCGTGACCTACCTCTTCAGCGCCAGACCGATGGCAATGAAGCTCCAGCCCTGGAAGACGAGATCGATGGCCAGGAACATGCCGAGCACCCAGAGGCTGTTGACCGGCCAGCCCATGGCAATGACCAGACCCGCCAGCGCGCTGATGACGCCGGCCGCGACCAGCCATCCCCAACCTCTCTCCGGCCGGTGGTTGTAGCCGACCCAGGCCCTGAGCACACCCGATGCGACGAGCGCGATCGCCAGCAAGAAGGTCAGCACCGTCGAACCTAAAATCGGATTGTCGAAGGCGAAAAAGCCGGCAACCGCATAGAGCAGGCCGCTGAGCAGCCAGTAGAAGAAACGGCCCCAGGTCTTGACGCCGAACGCATGGATGATCTCGATCGCGCCGCCCAACAGCATCAACCATCCCACGACATAGACCGAAGCAACGGTGGCGATGAACAGATTACCGAAGGCGATGCCGCCGAAGATCAGCAGCAAGACGCCCAGCGCCACGAACCACCCCCATTTGTCCCGCGTCCGGCCAATCGCGTCTTTCAGGGCATCGCCTTGCAAGGTCATGGCTGCATCTCCTCGGGGGACTCGCCGCGCATCAAGCTGCGTGGAGGTTAACGCCGATGACCTTGCCCGTCTAGCGAGCAGGCTGCCGGCGGCCACACCCAACCATGTTGCATGGGGTCGTTTGTCGAGGGGCCGACCGCTCGTAGCTCAACCGGTGGGTTTACATCGGCAGCCGGGCCCCTAGTTTTAGAGTTCCGTACCGCGCACCTTAGTGCGTGGATGTTCGAAAAACGGGACCGTGAAACTCTGGCCGGTCCCTCAAAAACTCCCAAAAGGACGACTGCCATGACACAGGCCAAGAATGGCGACACCGTGCGCATCAATTATACTGGACGTCTGGCCGACGGCACTCAATTCGATGCTTCCGGCGGCGAACCGCTGCAATTCACACTAGGTGAAGGGCAAGTGATCCCCGGCCTTGAAACCCATGTCGAGGGCATGGAGGTCGGCGCGAAAAGCACGGTCACCGTTCCCGCCGAAGCAGCCTATGGCCCCCACCGCCCTGAAGCGGTCATGACCATCGACCGCGCCCGCGTGCCGGACAACATCAATGTCGATATCGGTACTCGATTGCAGGTCAGGACCCGCGAGGGGCGCCCCATGCCGGTAACGGTCGTCGGCGTGAACGACGCCAGCGTCAAGCTCGACGGCAATCATCCGTTGGCCGGAAAGGATCTGGTGTTCGACGTTGAGCTGGTGGAGATCGTTCAGGCGGCGTAGGGCATCCATGCGGCCAAGGCCGTGGTGACTATGATTTCAGGTGACGGCCCGCCGCCGTCCCATGACGAGTAACCGACTATTTGACTTTCAGCGCGTCCAGCCACTGGGTGACGCGCTCGATAGTCTGGCGCTCTTGGGGCGCCTGCATGGAGAACCCTTCCATCAGGCGCGCCTGAGGTGCGTGGCTGGCCAGAACGGCCTGGCTGTTGCCGAGTCCGAAGCCGCTATGCGTGATAAACGGAATGATGGTCTTACCCGCAAGGTCGTGGACTGCCAGGAAAGTGCGGATTACGGGCGGCGCGGTTTCGCCCCAGATGGGGAACCCCAGGAACACCGTCGCATAGGATGCGGTGTTCGGAAGCTGCTCCTTGAGCGGCGGCCGGTCGCCGCGATCGCGCTCCTGCCGCGCCTGCTCGACAGTTTCGAAATAATCGGCCGGGTAG